>NZ_JAOYTG010000028.1:0-43621 GCF_025847175.2 Paeniglutamicibacter sp. ZC-3
TCGCGGAGATTGGAAGGCTTTTCGTGAAAACTTTAGTGGCTACAGTTTTCGGCCAAAAGAGGGGAATTGCCCCGGAACCATGCGGTTCCGAGGCAATTCCTTAACGTAACCTCAGTCTAGCGATGCGCCAATGCTTTGCAGTGTCACGTAGCCCACTGTTTGGGAACGCCTGCGCGAAACGCGGGATGGGGGTTTTCCCCCCGCCGTTGGCGCAAGCGTGCAGGAGCACGACGAAGGCCCCGGCACTGTCTTTCGAGGGAGACAGCGGCCGGGGCCTTCAAATCAGACGGCGTCTAGCGCGAACGGTAGTTCGGGGCCTCGACGGTCATCATGATGTCGTGCGGGTGCGATTCCTTCAGTCCGGCAGCGGTGATGCGCACGAACTTGCCGCGTTCCTTCAAGTCCGGGATGGTGCGTCCGCCAACGTAGAACATGGTCTGGCGAAGGCCGCCGACCAGCTGGTGGGCCACGGCCGAGAGCGGGCCGCGGTACGGGACCTGTCCCTCGATGCCTTCGGGGATCAGCTTCTCGTTGGAGGGCGCGTCCGACTGGAAGTAGCGGTCCTTGGAGTAGGAGGTGTTCTTGCCGCGGGTCTCCATGGCACCGAGTGAGCCCATGCCGCGGTAGGCCTTGAACTGCTTGCCGTTCATGAACACCAGGTCGCCCGGGGACTCTGCGGTGCCGGCCAGCAGGGATCCGAGCATCACCGAGTCGGCGCCGGCAACCAGTGCCTTGCCGATGTCGCCGGAGTGCTGCAAGCCACCGTCGGCGATGACCGGGACACCGGCCGGGATGGCGGCCTTGGCGGCCTCGTAGATGGCGGTGACCTGCGGGACGCCGACACCTGCGACGATGCGGGTGGTGCAGATGGACCCCGGGCCCACGCCGACCTTGATGGCGTCGGCGCCGGCGTCGATCAGTGCCTGGGCGCCCTCGCGGGTCGCGGCCTGGCCGCCGATGACGTCCACGTGTGCAGCCGCCGGGTCCTTCTTCAGGCGGGCGATCATGTCCAGCACGCCCTGGGTGTGTCCGTTGGCGGTGTCCACGACCAGCACGTCGACGCCGGCCTCGACCAGCTTCATGGCACGGTCGTAGCCCTCGCCGAAGAAGCCGACGGCGGCGCCGACGCGCAGGCGGCCCTCGTCGTCCTTGGTGGCCAGCGGGTACTGCTCGGCCTTGTCGAAGTCCTTGACGGTGATCAATCCCTGCAGCACGCCGTCGTTGTCGACCAGCGGAAGCTTCTCGATGCGGTGCTTGCCCAGCAGCGCGATGACCTCTTCGCGGGACACCCCGACCCGGGCGGTGATCAGCGGCATGGCCGTCATGGCCTCATAGACCTTGGTGGTCATGTAGTTTTCGCGCGGCACAAAGCGGGTGTCGCGGTTGGTGATGATGCCCAGCAGCTTGCGGTTCTCGTCCACCACCGGCAGGCCCGAGACGCGGTAGTGCGCGCACAGGTCGTCCCATTCGGCCAGCGTCGCGCCCGGGTTCACCGTCACGGGGTTGGTGATCATGCCCGATTCGCTGCGCTTGACCTGGTCCACCTGGTTGGCCTGGTCATCGATCGACAGGTTGCGGTGGATGATGCCGATGCCGCCCTGGCGGGCCAGTGCGATGGCCATCGGTGCCTCGGTCACGGTGTCCATGGCAGCGGAAAGCAGCGGGATGTTGATGTTGATCCGCTTGGTCAGGCGCGTGGTGGTGTCAGCCTCCGAGGGGATCACATCCGTCGGGCCGGGAAGCAGCAAGACGTCATCGTAGGTGAGGCCTTCAAAGGCAAATGGATTGAACTCAGTCACGGGGGACCTTTCACGCCGGTGCGGGGATTGATTACATCCTAGAACGCTTCACTCCCAAGCGACATTCCCCCATGGTAGGTGTGGTGAACGCAACTCCCCCGGGCCGCTGCGCGCGACACCCTGCCCCCTAACCACGGACCCTTGGTGCGACGCCTGTCCCTCGCCCATTCCCTTCATGAAAAGAGCACCGAGCGCCGCCCCCGGGAAGGCCAGGCCTGCGACCATCGACATCTGCATGGTCGTGCCGCTCCTCCTGATGCATTGGGGCCGGCGACGGTGCCGAAAGTCCTCCGCCGCTTGGGGGGTCTCGATGCCGTCAAGGCCAGCTCAGGACAACAACGTCACGGTCGTCGCGGGCCGGAAGCGCCGCGGCGGCGGCGTATCCCGCCAACGGGGCCTGCAACTCGCACACCGAACCGGCGGCGGCGGGCCCACCGGACCGCGCCTTGAACAGCGCCTCCCGCCGAACCCACCCTGCCGCGGCTGCCGGGTCATTCAGATCTGCGATCCGCTGCACGTCCACTCCGACCGGTCCCATGGTGCTGAGCGCCACGACGACGAGCACCCCGGAATGCGACACGGACACCCACGGCGCGGCCATCCCCGGGTTCATGACGCGGGGCGCGCCGTGAGGTGCGCCACATTCATTGCAGGTTCGGTCGATGGAGACGTCGGTCGGGGCAATGCCGGCATGGGAGGCGACGGCTACGCGGAGCAGCACTGCCCCCACCAGAAATCGGCCGCGGTCAGCAGGCCTTTCCAACGACTCCAGCCGGGCGCGTTCGGTGGGGTCGAGCATGTCCAAGTGCCCGTGCCCGGCCGCAGTGAGCGAGGACCACCATACCTCCGCCATAAATTGCCTCATGCTTCTCTTGTCTACTTGCCTTAGGCTAACCTTAGCTTTCGTGACGCAAACTCCCGTGCAAGACCTCACGGCCCCGACCCCCGGCCAGGATTCACTGCTGGACCGCGCCTTCGGCTCCCCCCGGGCGGCACGGACCGCGCTGCTGACCGCTGCCGGAAAAGCCATATCGTACGGTGAGCTGCGCGCCGCCGTGGACCGGCTCGTCCTCCATCTCCCGGACGCCGCGACCGGGAAGCGCCTGGTGCACCTGCCGTTGCGCGCCGAAGTGCACAGTGTCGCCGCCTATCTCGCGACGCTTGAGGCCGGCCACGTCGCGCTCGTGACCTCGGACGAGCCCCGGACGGCTGCCATGCTCGAGCGTTACCGGCCGGATGTGACAGCCACCGGCGACCCGGAGCACCCGTTCGAGTTCGCCTCGGGCGCCCCGCTCCACGTGCTGCACCCCGACCTGGCGCTGCTGCTGAGCACCTCCGGCAGCACCGGATCCCCCAAGCTCGTCAGGCTCTCCCATCGAAACCTCGCCGCCAATGCCTCCGCCATCGCCAAGGCACTGCGCCTCACCGAGACCGACAGGACCATCACCAGTCTCCCCCTGCACTACTGCTTTGGACTCTCGGTCCTCCACTCGCACCTGGTCGCCGGCGCATCCGTCGTCCTGCACGAGGGTTCGGTCCTCGACAGCTCCCTCTGGGACGCCATCGACGGCCTCGGCGTCACCAACCTGGCCGCGGTCCCCCACATGGTCGAGCTCATGGAATCCACCGGCGTACTCGAAGCGAGCCACCCTTCGCTGCGGCTGATGGCCCAGGCCGGTGGCCGCATGCACCCTGACCGTGTCCGGCGCACCGCCGACCTCGGCCGCGCGCAAGGGTGGGGACTGTCGGTGATGTACGGGCAGACGGAAGCCACCGCCCGCATCTGCATCCTGGATCCGGCCCTGGCCGCAGAGAACCCCGACGCCGTGGGCAGGCCCGTCTCCGGAACCTCCCTGCATTTGGACACGACCGTGCCCGAGGCGGTCGACGGAGCCGGTGAAGTCGTCGTGCGCGGCCCCGGCGTCATGATGGGATACGCCGAACACCCCGATGACCTGGCGCTTGGCCCGATGCTGACCGAGCTGCGCACCGGGGACCTCGGGCGCATCGGGCCCGACGGGCTGCTGAGGATTGTCGGGCGGCGCTCCGGATTCGTCAAGGTCATGGGCGTGCGCATTGACGTGGCCGCCGTCGAGCATGCCCTGGATGCGGCAGGTCACACGGCGTGCGTGGGCGGGGACGGAACCCGGCTGCTGGTCGCCGTCGAGCCCCGGCCCTCAGGAGCCCCCGATGCCACCGCGGCCGAAGCCCGACGGATCGCCGGGCAGGCCTCGGGCCTGGGCGCCGCAGCAGTAGCCGTCGCGGTCACCGAGCTGCCGCGCCTGGCCAACGGGAAGCTGGACCGGCCCGGCTGCACGGCGCTGGTGCTGGCCGGCGCCGCCGGCCATGCCGCCGAAGCAACGGCCCCGGCCGGGGCCAAGAGCGCGGCCGCCGAGGTCGCGAAGGTTGTCTCGGAGGTGTTGGGCACCGATTCCGTCGACCTTGGCCGCAGCTTCGTCCAGCACGGCGGGGATTCGCTCAGCCACGTCCAAGCCTCCCTCCGTCTCGAGGGCATCGCCGGGCCGCTGCCGCGCGGTTGGCACCATCGAACCCTGTCCGAGTTGGCGGATTTGGCCGCCCACCGGCGCAACGCGCCCGCCGATCCGGGAGCCGCCGGCCTTGCCCGAACGCGCGCCCGCCCGCCCCGGATCTGGCGCACCGTGGAGACCTCCGTCGTGATGCGCGCGCTGGCCGTCGTGGCCATCTGCGGCTCCCACGCGGACCTGTTCGACGTCATGGGCGGGGCACACCTGCTTCTGGCCATCGCCGGCTACAACACCGTCCGCTTCGGACTCTCCGCGCCCGGCGTGGCCGACAGGTGGCGGGCCACCGCACGGATCCTGATCGGCGTGGCCGTCCCGACGATGCTCATCGCGCTGTTCGCCATGCTCACCACCGGACGCTACGGATGGTCCAACATCCTGCTCAGCCACTGGCTGATCGGCGACACCACCGAAGGATCCACGCGCAACGAGTACTGGTTCATCGACGCCCTCGTCGCCGGCCTCCTGGTGCTCACCGCGGTGATCTCCGTTCCGGCCCTTGCCCGTGCGTGGAAGGCCGACCCCTGGCGCGTGGCCGCCTGGTTCACCGCCGCGGCCCTGGTGCCCCGATTCGCTGTCCTGGCGCTGACGGAGGACTCGATGGCGCAATCGATCATGCCCACGACCCTGTGGCTGGTGGGCGTGGGCGCGGCCGCGGCCCATGCCGACACCCGCCGGCGCCGCTGGCTGACCCTGGCCCTGGGCGTCGTCGGCGGCGCAACGTTTTTTGCCGACCAGCCCCTGCGCAATGCCGTCGTCGTCGCCGGCCTCGCCGCCCTGATCCTGGTTCCACGGATGCGGGTACCCGCGTTCCTGCTGCCCCTGCTCGGCCTGCTGGCCGCCGCCTCCCTGTACATTTACCTGGTCCAGTTCCTGGTGCTCTCCGCCTTCGAGAACGACGTTGTCGAGACGGTGGCCGCACTGGGCGTCGGATGCCTGCTCTGGCGCCTGGCCGACCGCCCCATGCGGCGCCTGCAGGACCTGGTCCCCGCACCCAACCGATGGAATGAAAGAACGCCATGACCCACCAACGCCGTCCCATGCTCGCCGTCGCACTCGCACTGCCGCTGGCCCTGGCCGCCTGCTCCGGCGGCCAGGCCGGCGAGGAGGCCTACGCCCCGCAGCCAGACACGCTGCAGATCTACTCCGCCCAGCACATCGAGGTCACCAAGGCCGTTGCCGCGCAGTTCACCGAGGAGACCGGCATCCCGACCCAGGTCCGCGACGGCCAGGACTCCTCCATGGGCCACATGATCGTGAAAGAGGGCAGCTCCTCTCCGGCCGACGTGTTCCTCACCGAGAACTCCCCGGCCATGACCCTCGTCGAACGCGAGGGGCTTCTCGCGCCGGTTGACGCAACCGCCCTGGACCAGGTCCGCGAGGGCCTCGCTCCGTCCTCCCGGCTCTGGGCGCCGATCGCTGCCCGGTCCACCGTGCTGGTCTACAACAAGGACCTCATCAGCGAACAGGACCTGCCGTCCTCGATGATGGAGCTCGCCGACCCGAAGTGGTCGGGCAAGTGGGGCGCCGCCCCCGGCGGCGCCGACTTCCAGGCCATCGCCGCGGGCATGCTCGCCGAACGCGGCGAGTCCGAGACCCGCGCCTGGCTTCAGGCGCTGGCGGATAACGCCGAGGTGTACCAAAACAACATCGCCACGATGAAGGCGGTCAATGCCGGGGAGGTCCCGGTCGGGATCATGTACCACTACTACTGGTACCGCGACCAGGCCGGGGACCGGCAGGGCAGCGCGAACACGGCGTTGCACTACTTCGGCGGTGAGGACCCGGGCGCGTTCGTCAGCTTGTCGGCCGGCGGGGTACTGGCCTCGAGCGACATGCCCGAGCAGGCCCAGAGGTTCCTCGAGTACGCCACCGGCCCCAAGGGCCAGCGGGCCCTCGTCGACAGCGGGTCCATGGAGTATGCGGTGGGCACCGGGACGAATTCGGACCCGGCACTCCCGTCGCTGGAGGAATTGGAAGCCCCGGCCGTTGAGGTCTCCTCCCTCAACTCCGACCAAGTGATTGCCTTGATGACGGATGTCGGGATCCTCTAGCACCCGCGGCGTGGTGGCCGCCGCGACCCTCGTCGCGGCCCTCACCCTGCTGCCGGTGCTCATCGCCCTTCCCGCCGCACTCTCGGAGGGACCGGCCCGCGCGGCCGAATACCTGTTCCGGCCCCGCATCGGGAACCTGCTGGCAAACACCGGGTTGCTGGTGGCCGTCACGGTGCCGGCGGCCGTCGTGCTCGGAGCAGCCGCGGCCTGGCTCGTGGAGCGCACGGCCCTGCCCGGCGCCGCCTGGTGGCGGACCCTGCTGCTGGCGCCGCTGGCCGTCCCCTCGTTCGTCAGTGCCTACGCCTGGGTGACCGTGGCGCCGGGCCTGACCGGTTTCGCCGGGTCGGCCCTGGTGACCACCCTGGCCTACTATCCATTCGTCTTCCTGCCCGTCGCGGCGCAGTTGCGCGCCCTGGATCCGGCCGACGAGGATGCCGCCCGCTCGCTCGGGCTCTCCCCGGCCGCCGCCGTCATGCGCACCGTGCTGCCGCGGCTGCGTCCCTCGCTCAGCGGCGGCGCCCTGCTGGTGGCGCTGCACCTGCTGGCGGAGTATGGCGTCCTGGAGATGATGCGGTACCCGACATTCACCACGGCGATCATGCAGCAATACGCGGTGGGCTTCAGCGATACCTCCGGGAGCCTGCTGGCCTCCGTGCTGGTCGGGCTGTGCCTGCTGGCGCTGTTGCTGGAGCTGATCGCCCGGGGCAGGCGCCGCGTCGCGCGCCTGGGATCGGGGACACAGAGCCCTCCCGTGCCCCACGCCCTGGGTGCCTGGACCGCACCGGCCATGCTGCTGCTCGCGGCGATCGTCGCCGGGGCCTTGGTGGTCCCGGTCGCCAGCGTGGGCCGATGGCTCGCCGCCTCCGAGGGATGGGCCGGCCTGCTCGATACAGGCCTGCTGGGCGCCACCCTTGGCACGGTGGGCCTAGCAACCCTGGGCGCCGTGGCAGCGACCGCTGCCGCGCTGCCGGGTGCCTGGCTGCTGAACCGGCACCACTCCGGCCTGACCGTGGCCCTGGAGCGAGTCACCTTCATCGCCAGCTCGCTGCCCGGCATCGTCGTCGGACTGGGGCTGGTGACCTTGGCCGTGACCTGGGCGGGCCCGCTGTACCAGACCGTCGTCCTGACGGTTCTGGCGTACGCCATCCTCTTCGTCCCCCGGGCCATGGTCTCACTGCGCTCAGGGCTGGCTGCGGCTCCGCCCGAACTCTCCGAGGCCGCGCGCTCCCTTGGAACGGGCGGCGCGGGCACCCTGGTCCGGGTCGTCCTGCCGCTGATGGCACCCTCCGTGTTGACGGGCCTTGTCCTGGTGGCGCTGGCCGTCAGCACCGAACTGACGGCCACGCTGCTGCTCGCCCCCACCGGGACCGAGACCTTGGCCCTGGCCTTCTGGCGCGAGGCCAGCCAACTCGACTACGCCGCCGCGGCCCCGTATGCCGCCGTGATGATTGCCCTGTCCGTGCCCCTGACCCTGCTGCTGCGGCGGCAGATCCTGGAGGAGAAATGACCGAACTCAAGGTCCGTGCCGTCTCGGCCGACTACGGCCTCGACGCGGTGCTCAGGTCCGTCGACCTCACCGTGGCGGAGGGCACGACGATGGCCGTGCTGGGTGGGTCCGGCAGCGGCAAGACAACGCTGCTGCGCATCATCGCCGGCTTCCTTCCATCCAGCGGTGGCGAGGTGTCGGTCGGGGGCCGGGTGGTTGCCGGACCCGGGGTGTGGGTGCCGCCCGAACAGCGCGGGATCGGCTACGTGCGCCAGGAAGGCGGGTTGTTTCCGCACCTGTCGGTGGCCGGCAACATCGCCTTCGGCTTGCCGTGGCCGCGTCGTCGCCATCGGGACCGCGTGCTCGAGTTGCTCGATCTTGTCGGCCTGCCCTCCGCGATGGCGGACCGCCAGCCGGACCGGCTCTCCGGAGGCCAGCAGCAGCGCGTGGCCCTGGCACGCGCGCTGGCCCCGCGCCCGGGACTGATCCTGCTCGACGAGCCGTTCTCCGCCTTGGACAGCGGGCTTCGCGCAGCCACCCGCGAGGCCACTGCCCGGGCCCTGCGGGCGGCGGGCGCGACAGCGGTCCTGGTGACCCACGACCAAGGCGAGGCTCTCTCCTTCGCTGACGAGATCGCGATCCTTGACACCGGCCGCTTCCGGCAGGTCGGCCCGCCGGCGGAGGTATACCGGCAGCCCGTCGACGCGGAGGTGGCCCGCTTCCTGGGTGAGGCCGTCCTGCTCGACGGCACGGCTTTCGCCGGGGCTGTCTCCTGCCTGCTTGGCACCCTGCCCGTCCAGGAAGGGACCCCGGACGGAGAGGTCCAAGTGATGGTCCGACCTGAGCAGATCACCCTCACCCCCGTCGGGAGCGGCCACGTGGAAGCCACGGTCCGTGCCGTCTCGTACTTCGGGCACGACGCCGTCGTGGAACTGGAGGACATCGGCGGCGCATCGTCCCAAGCAGTGATCGCACGGGTCCTTGGCCAAGACGCGCCCCCCGTCAACCAGCGCGTAGGCCTCAGGGTCATCGGCCCCGTCCGGGCCTTTCCCCGCGCCCGCCTCCGCGACCTGTCCCTGCTGCGGCGCGCCGCAGAGTCCGAGGTCCACGCCCCGTAGCCAGGAAACGAACGACCCGGCCCCGCTCCGGGAGACAGGAAGGTGATCCGTCACGCCCTGATGAAGATCGCGGTGGCGCGCGAGGAGTCGATCCCGGTCTGGCTGATCGACTGGATCATGTACCAGTAGCTGTGTCCGAGCACCACGCCGGTGTCCAGCCAGGACTGGGCGGCGGCGGTGCGGCGGCGCACCGCGCGCAGGTAGGTGCCGGTGGATTGGATGTAGGGAATAACGGTGCCGGTGGATTCCCAGCGCCAGATGGCGATGAGCTTGATGGGCTCGCCGCTGGAACTGGAGGTCCAGCTCAACCGCACGCCGGTGCCCTCGCGCACGGCCTTGGAAATGGCCGGGGTGTAGGGGCGGGTGGCGTTCAGCTGCGGGTACGGGACCGGCAGTGAGGGCCGCGCGTAGTGGCGGGCTTTGAGGATCCCGATGGCGTTGAGCTTGTTCGCCCTGAAGGCGGTGGTGTTGTAGTAGGCGTGTCCGCGCACTGCAGGCACCTGGCGGCACTTGGTGAGGTGGTCGCGCAGCTCGTTGGGATCCCGCCAGGCGGCCGTCGCCGGGTCGCCGACCTTGTAGGCGGCCTCCCCGGTGTACAGCTTGACGTTGGTCCCGGCGACCTGCTTGGCCCACCAGTCGACCAGCACGTTGTAGTTGGCCACGGTGTAGCCCTGGTACCAGTAGAGCTGCGGGGCGATGTAGTCGACCCAGCCGTCCTTGACCCAACGCCGGGTGTCGGCGTAGAGGGCGTAGAAGCTTTCCAGCCCGCTGGTGGCCGAGCCCAGGGTGCTGGAGGTTCTGTTGGCCCAGATGCCAAAGGGGCTGATGCCGAACACGACCCGGGGCTTGGCGGCCCGGATGGCGTTGTGGGTGTCGCGGACGAACACGTTGATGTTGTTGCGCCGCCAGGAGGAAATCGAGGTGAAGGAGCCCTTGTAGGTGGCGTAGGTCGAGGAGTCGGGAATCGATTGGCCGGAGACCGGGTAGGGGTAGAAGTAGTCGTCGAAGTGCACCCCGTCCACGTCGTAGCGCTTGACCAGGTCGATGACCACGCTGCGGATGTAGTTGCGCACCGCCGGGATGCCGGGGTTGTAGTAGCGACGAGGCCCGTAGGCGAAGGACCAGGAAGGGTTCAACCGCGCCGGGTGGCTGGCCACCAGGGAGTTCAGCGAGGTGTCCATCCCCACGCGGAAGGGGTTGATCCAGGCATGCAGGGCAATCCCGCGTTTGTGCGCCTCTGAGATCGCGTAGGCCAGCGGGTCGTAGCCCGGGTCCTTGCCCTGGGTGCCGGTGAGGTACCTGGACCACGGCTCCCCCAGCGTGGACTTCCACATCCGGTCGGCGGCGGGGCGGACCTGCAGGAACACCGCGTTGAGGTTCCGCGACACGGCCAGGTTCAGGATCGAGCGCAATTCCGATTGCTGGGCAGCCACGGTCAGCCCGGATTTTGAGGGCCAGTCGATGTTCACCACGCTCGCGGTCCACAGGGCACGGAACTCGGTGCGCGGGTAGGTCGCGGAGGTGGCGGTATTGCGGGAGGAGACGGTGTAGACGTGGTTGCGGATGACCGCCGCGGCGGCGGGTGCGGCAAGCAGCCCGGGGCCAAGCGCGGCGCCGGCCAGGCCCGCCACGGCCGCCGAAAGCACCGCCCTGCGGCTCACGGGATTGGCCAATGACAGGGACAGGGGTGCCATTTCCGTTTTCATGGCGGTGACTCCGATGGTGCGCGAGCGGTCACGGCCGGGCTGGATCGCGGGGCCGCTTGGAGGCAACGCTACGCCGCGCCGGCACGCCCGGAAAGTGCCGAAATATCACGCTTGCGCGGCACTTTGGTTACGCCGTGGAGCGGGCCCCGGCGACACCCTCCGGCCGGTGCCCGGGAACCACCGCGTCAGGGCGAATCGGTGAGCGCAGCGAGGAAGCGCTTCTCGAATTCCACGGCGGTGGTCCTGGCAAAGGTGCTGGTCAGGTGCGACTGGTCCATGTAGACCAGGACGTTGCCGATGACCGGGCGGCAGATCCCGTCGGGGCACAGCTGGTCGGTCATGTCCATGGTGGAGAACCCCTCCCCCAGGCTGCCCGAGGCCGCCAGCTTCTCCAGCGGGGAGGTCTCGGCCATGAGTTCGGAAACCGGTGCGCTGCACTGCTGCGCCTGTGCCCCGAACCGGTCCACGCAATCGGGCACTGGAGTGGTGAAGCGCGGGGTGTCGCGCAGCGACACGACCGGGATGCCGGCTTCGAGCAGCGGTCGGATGCCGGCCTCGTAGTCCGGCACAACCCGTTCCAGCTCCCCGGCGCTGTGGCCGTGCCGGTCCGGGCCCAGCGCGGTAAAGGAGCCGAGGGTGATCACGGCGTCGGGGTCGTGCTCCAGTGCGTAGTCACCGGCGGCCGCGTTGAACTCCCCGCATTCCTCTCCGCGGGTTTCCGAGGGCCCGCCGAAGCGGCACGACGGCTTGGTCAGCAGGACCCAGCGCCACCCCAGCTTCTGCGCCATCGCATCCACCGCGCCGCTCCAGTGCTGCGCGTGCGAATCCCCCAGCAGCACGATGGTCTTTTCCGCCTTCGGGTTTCCGCCCTGCTGGCAGTACTCGATGGCCGGCGATTCGGGTGCCCACGCCCCGGTGCACTCGGCACCGAAGTTCGACCATTCCTCGTCCAGCTTGGTGGTCAACGGGACCATGACGGCCTCCGAACTTGGTTCGTGCCCGAAGCCGGGATCCAGGATGGCCGCGCCGGGATTCTCTACCGGCGCCTGGGAGGCGGCCCTCAGTTCCTCGGCGGAGACGCGGTGTTCCCAGCCGCCCAGCGGGGCGAGCACCAGCGAGAGCAGCACCGCGATGCCCAGCCCCACGCGCCGGCGCTTGGCCGAGAGCCACTGCCAGGAGCGCAGGGGCGACTCGACGATGCGCGTGGTGGCCCACGCCAGCAACAGGGAAACCAGCATGATGCCCAGCCCGGCACCGACGGAGATCTCCGCACTTCCGGATTCAACCAGGAAGAAGACCATGACCGGCCAGTGCCATAGGTAGAGCGCATAGGAGACGTTCCCGAGCCAGCCGAGGACCGGCACCGCGAGCACCCGCTGCACGCCCAAGCGGTGGTTCGGGGACATGATGACCAGCGCGGCGGCGAGCGTGGGCCACAGCGCCAGGTAACCGGGGAACTGTTGCTGGACCTGCAGCAGCATGCCGCAGCTGAGGATTGCCGCCAGGCCCAGCCAGCCCAGCGGGACGGTCAGGGCGGCGGGGAGCCTTTGGAGCATCGGCAGGAAGATGGCCACCAGCGAACCCAGCGCGAATTCCCAGAGCCGTGCACCCGTGTCGAAGTAGGCCCACGATTGCGCCGTGGAAGTGGTGTACACCGAGTAGGCCAGGGACAGCAGGAAGACGGTGCCAAAGAGCGCGCCCATGGCCATCCGGTAGCTCAACGAAGGAATCCTGGTGACGAGCCTCTTCCACAGGATCAGGCCCGCGGCCAGCAACAGCGGCCAGAGGATGAAGATCTGCCCCTGGATGGACAGCGACCAAAAGTGCTGCAGCGGGCTGGCGGTGGCGTGCTCGGCAGCGTAGTAGTCAACCGAGTCGCGGGCCAGCTGCCAGTTTTGGGCGTAGAAGAGGCTGGCGGTGATCTGCTCCATGATGGAGTTCCAGCGCGCCTTGGGCAGCAATGCGACGCTGGCCGCGATGGTCGCCAGCAGGACCAGGACCGCTGCCGGCAACAGCCGGCGGAAGACATTGAGCCAATACCCCAGCAGGGCCAGCGGACGCCCTCCCTCGACCTTGCGGATGAAGGCACCGGTGAGGAAGAACGCGGAGAGCAGCAGAAACACATCCACGCCGCCGGACACCCGGCCAAACCACACGTGGTAGACCATAACCAGCAGCACGGCCAGCGCCCGCAGGCCCTGGAGCTCGGGCCTGAAAACGGATGCGGTGTTCGCCGCACGTGGACTCCGCCCTGCCACGCGTTGCGCAGGTAAGGAAAGCGACATCAATACATCCTGGAAAATCGACAGCGTCCCATGCCCGGAACGTTGGGCATGGGCATCCAACGTTACCAAACCTCGTTATCGGTTCGTTACAGGAGGTTCCCTGACTGGCCGCATGGTGTGACTAGTTGCATCAACTGGTATGCAAGCATCAAAGCCATTCTGGTGCCGTTGGCCGAGCGGGCGCTTTTCGCGCGCCTGCGGCTCCGTCCGGCCCAGGGTTGCCGACCGCGGACGAAGTCGCCGACGAGGAAACCCTATGGCATTCTTCGGGGAGCACACGCGAGGAATTGTCTGGGGAAACAACATCCCCGCGTGCACCGCTCCATAGCGAGTTCCGTTCCGGATTGCACGGGCGCGGCTGCACCCCGAAATCCGTCTCGGGCGGCCTTCCATGCAGCCTCCGATCAGCGCCGTCTCAGATCCTGCGTTGGCTTCGAACCATAGGTCAACCGTGGAACAACGTTCGCGGACATACCCTGCGAAAAGCTTGCGCCCTGTGGCAACCTCCGGGCCCTACGTCGTTCGCCGCAGCCCGAGCGCGCACGATTCCGGGCCCTAGGTTTTTTACAACCTGGAGCGACTACAAATGGGGCTCATGGGGCGGCGGGGGTGTCGCTCCGGCCCAGTGGGGGGCACACCCTGCAGTAGGAGTCATCATGTTTCAGAAGACCCGCACCATAAGGACGGGAAAGCGCGACCTCAAAAGAACCCGGTCCTCGGTGTTGGCAGGTGCGGCGTCCGCGGCTATGCTCGCCGCGGCACTGGTTCCGTTGGCAGGAACCGCGGCATCCGCCAACACCGCAGGCAATGGACCGGTCGATCCACAAAATGGCTTCCCGACCTGGTTCTCCGACGGCACCGCGAAACTCCAGCTGTGCTACACGGCCGGCACCGGCTGCCTGATGGAACCACCGAATCCCGATCTTCCAGCGTCCTACCCGGACAATTTCCCCGATGAGGCATTCTGGTTCGCCGCGGAAGCCAGCGGCGGGAACCTGCGCCTCTACGAGGCCGCCCTGGAGGCAGCGCATGCCAACGAGATCGTCCAGGACGGGGACCAGATGGGCTTTGGCCGGCTGCGCTTCATCATCGAGAACATCGTCGCGGGCCAGCAATACACCGTGACGCACCCCTACGGGGTGAACACCTTCACCGCCGAAGCCGACCCCAAGGTCGGCGGGCGCATCAAGGTCACCCTGGATTCGGGCGCCTGCGCCCCGTCCCTTGCCTCCCCGTGCAACTGGGGCCAGGTGGGCGCGGCATTCCTGGGCGACTACACCACGGGCAGCACCGCGACCTTCCTGCGCCAGGTCGGTGCGGCACCCGGAACCCTGGGCGACATCAACACCGCCCGCGCGGTCACCGGGGCGCCCTCGGGCAATAATTTCGTGACCGTCACCGGCCCCAACGCCGGCGGGCCTGGCATCGACACGTTGACGGTGAGCACCTTTACCGTCCAGGGCCTGCTCTACCAGGGGGACGACGGGGCGCCGAGCACCCCCGACCTGGCAGCGGCCAGCGACACGGGCAGATCAACCACCGACAACATCACCCGCACCAACCTTCCCACCCTCACGGGAACCGCCACCGCCGGATCCACCGTGGAGCTTATGGTCGACGGTGCCACGGTCCCGGCCGTGAGCGGTGTCGCCACCGGCGGCAACTACTCCTTGCGCGTGCCGACGGCGCTGGCCAACGGCGTGCATAAATTCCAGGCCCGGATCGCCAACCCTCTGGTTGCCACCGACCCCGCAGCGCCGCCGTACCTGACCTCGCCTACACTCACCGCGACGGTGGACACCGTGGCACCGGTCTCCTCCGTGGTCGCGCCATTCCCCTCGACCCCCACACTGGATAACACTCCGACCCTGAACACGGCGGTCAATGAGGCACGGTCGACCCTCGAATGCCGGTTGCTCCCGAGCAACCCCGACTGGGAAGCAGGTTGCCCGGCGGCGAAGACCTACGACGCACAGGTCAACGGAACCTACGTGTTTGAGGTGCGAGCCAGCGATGCCGCGGGCAACACCGGTGCCGTTGCGACCCGAACAGTCCGGATCGGCCCTGCGGACACCGTTGCTCCCGCCATTTCCAGCCGCGGTCCGGGAACCAACGCTACGAACGTGAGCACGGCCTCCAATGTCTCCGCGGTCTTCAGCGAGTTCGTCCAGGGAGTCTCCGCCACAACGTTTACCCTGAAGAACCCCGCAGGAACCACCATCCCCGCGGCCGTCACCTATGACCAGGCAACGCGCAGGGCCACGCTGAATCCGACGGCGAACCTCGCCCTCAACACCGTCTACACCGCTCGGATCACCGGGGGCGCGAGCGCAGTCCGCGACATGGCGGGCATCGCACTACCCACCACCACGTGGACCTTCACCACGAACGCGGCCCCGACGGTCACCGTCCGCACACCGGCCTCGGGGGCAAAGTCCGTCGCCGTCGCCGGCAACGTCTCCACAACGTTCAGCGAACCCGTAACCGGGGTGGGAGCGACAACCTTCACCCTCAAAAACGCGGCGACCGGGGCAGCCATCCCATCCGCGGTCTCCTACAACGCGACCACGCGGGTAGCCACGTTGAACCCGACGGCGAACTTGGTCGCCGACACCAGATACACCGCGGTCCTCACCGGCGGCACCACAGCGATCCGCGACGCACAGGGCACCCCGCTGGCCACCCACAGCTGGACCTTCACCACCGGCCCCGCACCCGTGGTGTCTGCGAGGGTTCCGGCAATCAATGCCACTGCCATCCGCAGGGCGAACAACATCACCGTCACCTTCAGTGAAGCGGTGTTGGGAGTCGGAACCACAACGCTGACCCTCCGCAACGCCACCACCGGCGCTTTGGTGTCGGCAACGGTGACGCGCAACGGAACCACCAACCAGTGGATCCTGAACCCGGCTGCCAGCTTGGCGGCCAACACCCGCTACACCGTCCGGGCGTTCGGCGGAGCGACATTGATACGCGACGCGGCCACCAATCCGCTGGTCTCGACTAACTGGTCATTCACGACCGGCGCGTCCTGACACAAAAGTGGCCGCCTGCCCACCGACAGTTGGTGGGCAGGCGGCCATTTCATGGGCCCGGGCAAGGACCGGTGCGGCCATACGCGGCCCGGCGGCGCCGGCACGGAAGGCCTTGCCCGGGAGCCGCGAGGTGCTTGGGATTGGAAACTCCGTGACAGGGCCAGTATCCGCCCGCCCTTCTGGATCGAGGTCCCGCCCTATTGCCACGTCGATACCTCCGGGAAGACCAAAACGTTGCCGAATGGCAACCTCCGGACCTTCCGTCTCTCTGGTGCCCCCGGGAACTTGAGTCTACGATGAGGTCAACGTTGCACCATTGGTTGAAGGTATGCGACGTATCAGCAGTTCGTCCGGGGATGAGCAACACTTTGATTGGGGATGACATGGTTGACTTAGAAAGTTTCGAGGAAGCCCACTACCTGACTGTCGCGGAGGTCGCTTTGGCCATGCGTGTCTCAAAAATGACTGTGTACCGTCTGGTGCACGGAGGGGAACTGCCGGCGGTGCGTTTCGGCCGGTCCTACCGGGTTCCCGCCCAGGCAGTGAAGGACTACCTCATCGCCGAGCCGCACGCGGCGGCACCGGTGCGCCTTTCCGCCTCGAACTAACCGGGCCCGTCGGTGTCGACCGGTCCAGCGCACAACGCCAGGCGCCGCCGGCCTCCGGGCTTCCGTGCCCCCCAAAGGGGAAACGGGAACCTGGCTGCCGGCGGCGCCTGGTGCACTGCCACGCGTGCTGCGTGTTAGTGGTTGTGTCCTGCGTGCGAGTCCGGATCCACGGCCGGCTTTTCGGCGACCAGGGTTTCGGTGGTGAGCACCAGGGCGGCGATCGATGCAGCGTTGCGCAGCGCCGAACGGGTGACCTTGACCGGGTCGATGACGCCGGCGTTGATCAGGTTCTCGTACACGCCGGTCAGGGCGTTGAAGCCCTCGTTGGCCGGTGATTCGGAAACCTTGGCGGTGACGACGTAGCCGTCGAAGCCGGCGTTCTGGGCAATCCAGCGCAGCGGCTGGACCAGGGCGCGGCGCGCAATGCCGACACCCGCAACGGCGTCGCCGGTGAGGGCGAGCACGGCGGGGTCGGTGTCCAGCACGGCAAGGGCGTCAACCAATGCGGTGCCGCCGCCGGCAACGATTCCCTCTTCGAGGGCAGCGCGGGTGGAGGAAACGGCATCTTCGATGCGTGCCTTGCGTTCCTTCAGCTCGACCTCGGTGGCTGCGCCGACCTTGATCACGCCGATGCCGCCCGAGAGCTTGGCGAGGCGCTCGTTGAGCTTCTCGCGGTCCCACTCGGAATCGGTGCGGGTCAGTTCGGCCTTCAGCTGCGAGACGCGGTCATTGACGTCCTCGACCGTGCCTGCACCGTCAACGATGGTGGTCGAGTCCTTGGTGATGGTGATGCGGCGAGCCGTACCCAGCACCTCGAGGCCGACCTGGTCCAGCTGCAGCCCCAGGTCCGGGGAGACAACCTGTGCGCCGGTGAGGATCGCAATGTCCTGCAGCATGGCCTTGCGGCGGTCGCCGAAGCCGGGGGCCTTGACGGCCACGGCGTTCAGGGTGCCGCGGATCTTGTTCACGACGAGGGTGGAGAGGGCTTCGCCCTCAATGTCCTCGGCGATGATGAACAGCGGCTTGCCTGCGGCCAGCACCTTTTCCAGCAGCGGCAGGAACTCTGCAACCGTGGAGATCTTGCCGGAGTTGACCAGGATCAGCGCGTCCTCCAGGACGGCCTCCTGGCGCTCCGGGTCGGTGACGAACTGCGGGGACAGGTAGCCCTTGTCGAACTGCATGCCCTCGGTGACAACCAGCTCGGTGGCGGTCGTGGAGGATTCCTCGATGGTAATGACGCCATCGGTGCCAACGGTCTCGAAGGCCTTGGCCAGGAGCTCGCCGATTTCCTCGTTCTGTGCGGAGATGGCCGCAACGTTGGCGACCTGTTTGCCCTCGACCGGAACGGCGTTGTCCTTCAGGCGCTGCGCAACTGCCTCAACGGCAACTTCGATGCCGCGCTTGATTTCGCCCGGGGCGGCGCCCGCGGCAACGTTGCGCAGGCCCTCCTTGACGAAGGCCTGAGCGAGCACGGTGGCGGTGGTGGTGCCGTCGCCTGCAACGTCGTTGGTCTTGGTGGCTACTTCCTTGGCCAGCTGCGCGCCAAGGTTCTCGTAGGCGTCTTCCAGCTCGACCTCACGGGCGATGGTCACGCCATCGTTGGTGATGGTCGGTGCGCCCCAGGCCTTTGCCAGCACCACGTTGCGGCCGCGCGGGCCGAGGGTCACCTTGACGGTGTTTGCGAGCTTATCAATGCCCGCTTCGAGGGCGCGTCGCGCCTCTTCGTTAAAAGCTAGCTGCTTTGCCATGTCTTGCTCCTTATAAGCTACGTAAAGCCCCGGCCAGGGGCCGGGGCTTTACGAGGAAAAACTACTTTACGACGATGGCCAGGACGTCGCGGGCCGAGAGCACCAGGTACTCGTCGCCGCCGACCTTGACTTCGGTTCCGCCGTACTTGGAGTAGATCACGACGTCGCCTTCGGCTACGTCAACGGGGACGCGGTTGCCGTTGTCATCGACGCGGCCGGGGCCGATTGCCACGACCTTGCCTTCCTGCGGCTTTTCCTTGGCGGAATCAGGGATGACCAGACCGGAAGCAGTGGTGGTTTCTGCTTCGAGCGGCTGGACGACAATGCGGTCCTCGAGAGGCTTAATGGAGACGGACATCGTCTCTCCTTTGCGTGAGTTACCAATGGTTTACGGGCCGTTCGGGTGGTACCAACCGTCGTCGCGGTGCCAGCTGGTGAATTACCTCAGGCTTTCAGCACTTGCCGGGATCGACAGGCGCCACCAATGACTCTAGGCAACCATTAGCACTCGGTCAAGGCGAGTGCTAATTACGGGGTCATTTACGCCCTCGGCGCATCTGACGTGATTGCGCCGATGTCCCCGAAGTGGCGCTGCGACGTCGACACTTTGCCGAACCTTGATCTGGACATCGGAATCGTGGGCAATTACTGGGCAGTCGGAGAAGAGCGGGGCTCCCCTCGAACCTCCAGCCGGTTGTCCCAAGGAACCGGCAGCGTCGAGGGGAATCCACTCTGGCCTCCCCGACATGATCAATGGCGCCATCCCCACGAGCAGGACGCCTTCATCCTGGAGGAACCCTGCCTCACTTGTCGTAAAGTGCCGTTCGCTTCCCACCGCTGTTCCGTTTCCTACGCCCCTCGAACCCATCGTTCGCCGCGTGTCATTAAGTAGCGCTTCCAGGCGTAGCCCCAGGGGGTCACGGCAAGGATCGGCACAACGAAGAGAACGTTGAAGAGCATCGTCGCCGTTGCCGCATCCATGTCGTTTGCGATCAGGTGGGGCAGGGCCACGATTGCGAGCCACAGAACCTTCCACATCGTTTCGAACAGCAGGATCGGCAGCATCCCGAGGGGATAGCGGAGGCCAAGGAACGCCAGCAGGGACATGGCAGTCAGAATGCAGAGAACCACCCCTTCGAACACGGGCATCGACGATGCCTGGAGCAGCAGCGGCCATTTAACGATCATCAGGCCCACTGCCATGAAGAGATAGCCGCCGCGCATCATGTTCAGGCGGAAGGTGGGCAGTTGCCCGGGCCCGGTGGTCAGATCCGGGAGCGGTGCTGCCGCTTGGGGCTGCGAAACTTGGGGCTGGGAAACCGGAAGCGTTGACGAGGCGGAGGATGGCATTGTCTTGTACCTTTCGAATGGTGCGGTTTCGACGGTGCGGTGCGGTGGCAAAACCTTGGGGTGATGTTGTTGCTGTCTTGACTCAAGGTTCCCTGCCGACGTGAGAGCGCGCATCGGCGGAAAGGCCCGGATCGCACCGACCGAAAGTACGGCTTGGTCCTCGGCCAACCTGCCGATGTCTTCCCCCGATTCACGGGCGAGTATCGAGTCATGACAACTGAAACCACCAACAGCCGCGCTCAAGCCGGTTGGCCGCCCCGACGCCGCAGAGCCCCGTGGCTGGCACCCGCCGGGCTGATACTCCTCAGCCTCATACCGGTGATCGCCGGCATGTTTCGGGTCACCGAGCTGACCAGCGGCGGCGTCATCACCCCAGACAACGCCCGATTCTTCGCCTCGCCGATTCCGGTGATCACCCACATCGCCAGCGCCACGGTATATTGCCTGCTCGGTGCGTTCCAGTTCGTGCCGTCGCTTCGCCGCCGGCGCGGCTGGCATCGCATCGCCGGCGGCATCCTAATTCCCGCCGGCCTGCTCGCTGCCCTGTCCGGTTTGTGGATGGCAGCTTTCTACGCATCGCCGGATGGCGGCAGCGCGCTGCTTATGGTCTTCCGGTTGTCCTTTGGCGCGGCCATGGCGGCTTGCATATTCCTTGGAATCATCGCGCTCAAGCGCCGGGACTTCAGCGCTCACGGCGCCTGGATGACCCGCGCCTATGCGCTTGGCATTGCGGCGGGAACCCAGGCCGTGGTGTTTGCGTTCTGGATCCTCGGCGTTGGGCCGGTCAACAGCCTGACCGATGCGCTACTCATGGGCGCAGCGTGGGTTCTCAACGCCACAGTCGCCGAGTTCGTGATTCGCCGGCGCGCTCAGTTGGCCCGCGCATTCCCAGGCCCCCGCTGATGCGCCAGTATCATGAAGGAGTGACCGGTCTCTTGCGCTCCGCGTGGAATGCGCCAGGCGCAGTTCCCCCTCCCCCGCGCCGGGTATGGCGGGACTGGGCGCTGGTATCGGTGGTCGTGCTTGTCGCACTGCTGGAGGCCACTCTCCGCACCGACCTCTCCCAACCGCTGCTAGCGGCGATCATCGTGATCGGCTCGGCCCCCACGCTGTTGTGGCGGCGGACCCTGCCACTGCCCATGCTCGCGATCGCGCACGGCGCCGTGGCAGTAGCGACCCTGCTGATGGGCAACTCGATTCTCTACACGAGCGTGTACGTCATCGTGCCGGCGTACGCACTGTTCCGATGGGGCAAAGGCCGAGACCTCATGCTCGGGTCCGGCATCCTTCTCGCCAACCTCGTGGTCTCCGGCCTGGGCGGTGCGCCTTTCGCCGACATCGTCGGAGAGGTCGGGTTGACCGTCATCGTAGTCACCCTCGGAGTTGCCCTCCGCTACCGGGCACGGGCAAGGATGCGGGAGATCGACCGCGCCAAGTTGCTGGAACGGGAAATGCTCGCCCGGGATTTGCACGACACGGTCGCCCACCACGTCTCCGCGATCGCCATCCGCGCCCAGGCCGGGCTGGCGACTGCCGCCCTGAAGCCGGAAGCGGCAACGGATGCGCTCCGCGTGATCGAGGCGGAAGCGTCCAAGACCCTTGTGGAGATGCGCTCGATGGTGCGCGTGCTGCGTCAAGGCGACGCGCCTGAACTGGAGCCTGAACTGGCTCCTGGCCGGACCATCGCCGACGTTAAGCAGCTCGCCACCACTGAGCCATTTGCTGGCCCCGGGGTGGTCGGCCCGCGCGTCGATGTTCGCCTAACCGGTGACACCGGGAGCATCCCGCCGACCGTGGCCGCCGCCATCTTCCGGCTGGCGCAGGAGTCGGTGACGAACGCGCGCCGCCATGCCCGGGGCGTCTCCATCATCGACGTGGTCCTCGAGGTGGATGAGGGTGGAGTGCGGCTGACGGTGACCAACGACGGTGAGGCGGCGCCGGCCGCGACGCCGGGCTACGGCATCACCGGAATGATGGAACGCACCTCACTGCTCGGCGGCACCTGCCACTCCGGCCGAGCGCCCGGCGGCGGTTGGGTTGTGACCGCAGAGCTCCCTCGTGTTGGATGGACCACATGACGATTCGTGTGCTCATCGCCGACGACCAGGAGTTGGTGCGCACCGGCCTTGGCATGATCCTCGATGCGCAGCCCGACATTGACGTCGTGGGCCAGGCATCCGATGGCATCGAGGCGGTGGCGCTCGCTCGCCGCCTTCAACCGGATGTCTGCCTGTTCGACATTCGGATGCCCCGTCAGGACGGCATCGAGGCCACCCGTGCCATCGCCGGACCGGGCGTGGAGAATCCCCTGGCGGTTGTCATCATCACAACATTCGACCTCGACGAGTACGTCTATGCGGCACTGCGGGCCGGGGCAAAGGGCTTCCTGCTGAAGGATGCCGGTGCGGATTTGCTCGGGCAGGCGGTGCGTGCCGCCGCCAGCGGTGATGCGCTGATCGCCCCCAATGTGACGGTGCGATTGCTCGAGGCGTTCGCGGATGCGGCGCCGGCGGCTGCCCCCGCCCAACCGGTCGAGCCGCTCACCGAACGGGAGGAGCAGGTGCTGGCGGCCGTTGCCCGCGGGCTGGGCAACAACGAGATCGCGAGCGAGCTGTACATCACCCTGAGCACCGTGAAAACCCACGTCGCCAGCCTGATGGCGAAGCTCGGTGCCCGCAACCGAGTCGAGATCGCGATTTGGGCGTACCAGACCAAGCGGAGCCCGCGCCGGCCAGGAGCCACACCGACAGGGCGTTAGCGGTCCACGGGAAACGCATCCTCGGGGAAGTCTTTGCCCTCCGACTACGCGAATTGCGCGAATCTTCCGACTTGACTCGGATCCAGCTGGCAGGCCGGCTGGACGCGAGTCACGCAGAACAGGGTGTCGCGAATAGAGCACGGGGATATTGGGCGGGCGCAGGTTGATACCTTGCGCAAGCGCTACCAGGCAATGTCCCCTGCGGCCCGCCAGCGGCTTCCGGCTGGTGGCCGCCCGATCAACCGGTAGTGTTCCGGACTCTTGCACCACTTCGGGGAACCGGAGCTGCGTCCGCGCTTGAAGTTCGCCCACGCATACCTGGTAGACGCGGAACTCGTCCAGGGCCGGCACGGCCCGCAGAGGGTCGAGGTCCTGGGTCAACAGGAAGGCCCTGGCCTTCACTCCCCCTTGTTCCCGGAACGCCAGCAGCTTCCAAGGAGTCACGGTTGGCCCTGCGCCGATTCACCGATGCGCGGATGCTAGGGCAGGTTGCCTGCCAAGGCGAAGGCTTGCGGACCCACGCATGGGGAACCGTCAGGGGCTTCGGAGCTCCCCCAGTGGAGGAAGGCCTCCGGCGGGCCGTCCTAGTTCGGGAGCGGTGCCGGGCGGAGTCGTTCCTCGAGTCCGGCCAAGAGGATGGTGATGCCTTGATCGAGTTCCTCGGCACCGTCGTAGTCGGCCAGGACGGAGGCAAGGTTGCGCAGCTGGGGGAACTCCTTGGGCGGAAGCCGGTGCAGGCCCAGCCGCAGGATGGCCTCGTTTTCCTCCGGGTCGACGATATGTTCCTGGAGTTCGTTCAGGATGTGGCCATAGATATATCCGTAATAGGCCCGGTAGATGTGCAGGGCACTTTCAGGCGTGAACCCGGCATGGATGAGCAGCGCCAGAATCTGCTCCAGCGGGCGCAGCGTTCCCAGTGGGCGCAGGCCCAGCGGGGTGGACAGGGGCCGGGTGACCAACAGCGGGACCACATGGGGGTGGGCCAGGGCCAAGTGCCGGAACCCGTGGGCGACCTTGCGCAACTGGGACTGCCAGTCGGCGTCGACGGGTTCGATAACCAGTTCCTGGAGCACCATTTCCGAAATGCCGTCCAGCAACGCGGCGCGGTTGGGTGCGTACCGGTAGAGGGCCATCGCATCGCGATCAAGGATCTTTCCCAGCCGGCGCATGGTCAGGGCTTCCAGGCCCTCGTCGTCCACCAGGCGCAGGGCCGCAGCCAGCACTATCTCACGCGTCAGCCGCTCTCGCCGCTTGGGGGCCGGCGCCTCGGAATGCACCTGGTTCGGACCCTGCTCTTGCTCCGGGACTGCGTCGTCTCGGGTCGGATTCTCGGGCATGCGGTGATCGGACTCCATGGGTAGTGTGCGGCCCTGCCAGAGGTTCTGCAGGGTTGCCATACCAACAGTCTACATGTAGCGTCTACAACAAAGGTCTACAGTAGATATCTACAGCGTAGAGATTGCAGGCAACACAGATTTTTCACCAGATACAACGGTTCAGCAGCGAGCCACGGTATTTCCCTTTGAGGAGCACGCCATGAATCGCCCATACCGGAAACCACCTTCCACGCAACTGTCCCGACAACGAGCCACTGCGCTCGAACCCCAGTGCCACCCGGCCCATGCACCCTCGGCCCCCCACGGGAGGCCGACACCATGCGCGTGATCGAGAACAACCGGGAACAATGCCGCTACGAACTCTACGAGTCCGGCGACTTGGCGGGATTCGTGCAATACGGCATGCGCGAGAACGAAATGTGGGTGCACTACACCCAGCTCAAGCGCCGTTACCGGTCCGAAGAGCTCATCGAGGAACTCCTCTTGCATGTCCTTAACGACGTACGGCGCAGCCGCCTGGCCATCATGCCGTTCTGCCTCGCCCTGCGAACCCTGATGGACGAGAAAACCGAATACGCCCCGCTGGTCCCCGAGCTGTGGAGGCAGCGCTTCCTGGGACGAAGTGATCTGCAACGGCGGCCCATGGGCTACGTGCGCTTCACCGGATCCCCCAAGCGCCGCAGCACCGCCAAGGAATGCGACACGCTGCCGGTGCCGCAGTCCATCTCACGAGGCCATTCTTGGACACCTCCATCGCCCTCCGACCCTCGGGTCAATGGGGCACCGGCCAATATTCCAGCCACCTGAGCGGGGGGGCAGGCAGGCCAGCCTGCCTCCCGGGGCAAACCTGCCGCCCCGCCACCCCCGGAGGCAAACCGTCCAACCAACGACAGGAAAATACGTGCACGAACTGAATCTGATCCGGGCTGCGGCCGAAGACGTGGCCGCCGCCCGAGTGGTGCTGAGCGAACGCAGCCAAGCCCTGAAAGCCATCGTCCGCACCGCCCTGGACCACGGAGCTGTCCCGGCCGACGTGGCCCGGGCCAGCGAAGCCGCACTCCCGATGCCCCCAATGCCCGCCAATACGAGCCCGCCCGTGCTGACGGCCTGATCTGTAAGAAGAACAGGCCCCTGCAGGAGACCTCCTGGGTTCTCCCGTAGGGGCCGGCCTGCTCCATCCGCACACCGAAGACAAGGGCCCGCTCGTTCACGAGTGGGCCCTTGTACCGTTCGAACCCATCCCACCAGGATGCCGCGGCGCTTAGAGCCTGAGCCCTGGCAGGCTTCCAACCTCAATGTGAAGCAACGACATGCCCCATCGGGCGCCCGTAAGCCGACCCGCCACCGCAACAACTGGCCGCGGAAGTCAATCCACTGGAGTGAATGGTCGGCTTGTGTGGTCCCCTCATGATTTCTCGTCCCGAATTGTGGGTGCGGTAGTGCGGTCTCGAGTGCAGCACCATCGGTTGCTGCCGATGAAGAAAACCCCGGCAGTCGCTCCATGGGCGGCACTCCAAGACGCGCAACCCGGTGTCTCTGGCCGCCCAGGACCGACGACTGCAAGGCCCGGCCACCATCTTGGTGGCCGGGCCTTTGCGTTGCGCGTGCCCTGTCCGGGGCGGCCGTCTACTTGACCGGGCGCACGTTGGAATAATTGACCACGCTGCGGTAGCCGGGTTTGGAGCCGGTGACGCGGACGGAGACGATCTTGCGCCGGTCGGCCGGACGCAGCACGTAGGTCCGGGAGGTGGCGCCGGTAATCCGGATGCTGTCCTCGCGCAGCCACTGGTAGCGCACCGTGGTGCCCGGGGTCCAGTTGCCGGGGTCGGCGGTCATCTTGCGGCCCACCAGTGCCGTGCCGGTGATGCGGGGCGGGGTGTTGGCCAGCACCCCGTAGCCGGGCCGCTTGACCGCCGAGTACCGTACGGCCGGGGTGTACCCGGCCTTGGTGCCGGTGGCGCGCAGGCGGATCTGTTGGCCGCGATCGGCCGCGACGGGGACGTAGCTGGTGCGCGTGGCCCCGGTGATGTTCCGCCCGTTGCGCTGCCACTGGTATTTCATGGCGGTCCCGGAAGTCCAGGTGGCGGGCAGGTAGCCGGTGAGTTTGCCGCCGACGCGGTTGGTGCCCTCCACGCGCGGTGCGTTAGCGCCAAGCAGCCCGGTCACCGGCCGCTTGGCCCCCGAGGTCCGCGCGGCGGTGGTGTAGCCGGCCTTGGTGCCGGTGACGCGGATCTGGAGCACCTGGTTCTTGTCGGCCGTCGTCGAGCGGTACGTCTTGGCGGTGGCACCTGTGATGGCCTTGCCGTTGCGCAGCCACTGGTATCGCAGGGTGGTCCCGGAGGTCCAAGCCCCCACGCTGGCGTCTTGAAGGTAGCCGATGCCTGCCTCGCCGCTGTAGGTCGGTGTCGGGGCCTTCAGCGTGCCGGGGGCGATGGCCACTGCCGGGGAGGTGGCCACCGCGGGGGTGTGGCCGGGGGCGTTGGAGCGGACCTGGACGGAGAGCTTGTGGCCCATGTCTGCTGCGGTGGCTGTGTAGTCCTGCCTCGAGTGGTTGGGGATCTGGATTCCGTCGCGGAACCAGGTGTAGGTGTGGAAGGCCAGCGTGGTCGCGGGGTGCTGGGCGGGGTCGATCATCTGGTGGCTGGCGTTGAGCGTGCGCCCGACGGCCGGGGTCCCCTTGACTGCGACAGGCCCGATCCCCAGCGGTGCCAGGGCGATGGGCGCGCTCTCGGCCGTGCGGATCCGCACGGTGCCGTCGGGCCAGGTGGCCGTGATCTGCAGGCCGATGGCCTCGCCGGCGTCCTCGGTCTTCACGGGCCGGGTGGTCCCGCCCGGGGCGAAGTCCCAGCCGGTGCGCCAGCTGTAGACGGCCTTCATGCCGGTGGTGATCCAGGGGGCCTGTGCGGTGAGCGTGCCGTTGACCACTGCGGTTCCGCCGACGCTGGTGGTCCCCACCGGGTGGGCGGGGTCATCGACCTGGATCGCCGCGCCGGTGTCGAGCTCGGCGGCGTTGCCGCGGTAGTCCCATAGGTACAGTGTGCCGAGCCGGTAGTGGCCATAGGGGGTGTGGGCGTCTGTGCGGAAGGTGTCCACGATGGTGAACACCCCGCCCTCGTTGTCCGGGACCCCGTAGCGCTCCGGCCTGACGTAGGTGGTCTGGCCCGTGGGCAGGTGGTCTTCCAGGGCGTAGCCCGCAGACAGCCGGGCGGAGGACTCGCGGATCCGCAGGGTGACCTTCACGTCCTGGCCGGGCACGGCAACGCGCGGTTCCACGGTCACCGATTCCAGGACCGGTGCCTCCCCGTCGAAGTCGGCGTTCTCGATGTTGTAGGACAGCGGATCCAGGATGGCGCGGTCGGTGACCTCGGTGGTGTTCCCGATCCCGTCCATCAGCACCAGCCTGGCGATGGACACGGTCGAGGGCGGCACGTCGGTGCCCCAGCCGCAGCCGCGCAGCACCCACACGTCGGGGTCTTCCCAATTGGAGCCGTGGAGCTCGGGCTCGCAGGTCATCCGGTGCCAGCCGCCCGGGGTCTCGCTGTACCCGCGGACGGAAGCGATGCCGCTGGGGTCCTCGGCCCGCACGGCCAAGTGGACGTTGTCACCAAATTGCGCGCTGGTCGTTGCCCCTGTGTGCCCGACCGAGATGAGCCGGGGCCCTTCGGTGTCCGTGGCGTCCGCTGCCTGGGCCGCCGGGGCCAGTCCCAAGCACAGGGCGGCAAGTGCCGAGATGACAGCGGTCTTCAAGGCATTTCCAAGCATGTTTCCCCCAGTGCTGGTGGGCGACACCAGCACCCGTTGGAAGGATCCTACATGAGTCAGAACATCGCCAGCAAAGGCTACCCGCCGCCGAGGGCCGCGGCGAGGGCCTCGTGCATCTTGGTCCAGGTCAGTGCCAGTCCGGTGAAGGCCAGGACCAGACCGGGGACCAGGAAGGACACCGTCAGCCGGAGGGCCCTGCGATCTTCCGGAGTGCATGCACGTGCGCATCGAAGCCGGACCGCCCAGCCCCGGTGAGGGACAGCCAAGGTGATCCGGCGCGCGTCGCTGCGGCCCGCGGACGGGGTCTAACCGGAGTAGACGTAACCGGCCGAGCCGAGGATTTTCACGTGCTTGGAAAGCGTGGCATCAGTGACCTCCAGTGCATCCCGGAGCACGGCAAAATTGAGACGGTCGGCCTGGCGCAAGAGCCCTTGGATGCGCAATCGCACGGGGGCATGGATGGGGTCATCGAACCTGGTCTCACTCACTGGCCGTCAACTCCACTGCCGACCGATAGGCGATGCCGGCCAACCAGTTCGTTGCCGTAAACGCGGCCACGCTCGTTAATGCGCCAGGCCACCGCAAACCGAACGAGACGAAACCCAGGGAGACGCCGAAGAGTACAGGGCGTAGGGCGATGTTCCCGGCCACGGCCCAACCGGCACGCACGCCCATCGCGCGAAAGCGGACCCCGGTCTCGCGCCAGGTGCACCACCACAAGTGCCCCCACCAGAGCCAGCCAGCGACCAGCCACCAGGGGAAGGGTTGTAGTTCCCGCCGGGGCTGGCGGCAGCAGCGGTTGAGACCCAAAACGCCCCTACGGAGCAGTCCCTTTTAATCCGAGTGGAATCCCGCTTGGAACGCGCTGCGGATTGAATGGATGTAGCGGATGGATTCGTTCTCGTCCGTTCCCAGATGTTGTTCGATCCAGGAATAATACCGAACGGCTTCATGCAGGAGACCAGGAATAAAGTCCTTCGGATCAACCATGGCAGTTTGGCTGTTGACGCTGAAGAGCGCCGTCCGCCCCTTCGCCCGCAATCGGAGAGGAACAGGCTGGTCCGGAAAAAGCCTTTCGGCTGATCCTTTCTGAATGAATTCTTCGACCAATTCAAGCAGGGCATGCCAAATGCCGGAGACCTCGTCCCAAAGATCCGCGGAGATCAGGTCGTGCCCGTAATAGGTCAGTGAGAGAAAGCCGTCGCTGCCGTACGGGTTCTTCTTGAGACGCTCCCGCCATAAGTCGGCCGCTCGCTCTGGCTCGTTGAACATGCTGACCAGATACCTGTCGGGATTCTCAACGAAGTCATCCAAATCGGTCACGGTGTGCGGAAGCAGTATGAACGCTTCGCTCTTCACGGCGGCTTCGGTTGGTTCTGTCATCTCTCCTGGTACCTACCTCGGTTGGAACCGTGGCATTCGCACCTCATCGGTGACCCCATCTGAAATGCAGGTATCCCTGAATCAAACACGGGCAAGTGCCGATTACCCCGGTCCATGATCCGTTCCGACGCTTAGGCGCTCGGCACATCCGGTGCGGCGGGCTTGGGCGAAGCGGGGAAAAGGGCTTTCAGCCGGGCCTCGGCGTCCTCGGTGGCGGCTGCGGCGGCCTGCTGGTTGGCCTCGGTCACGGCGGCGATCATCTCGGCCCGCTGGATCTTGATGCCGCGGGGCGCGTCGAAGCCGATCTTGATCGAATCGCCTTTGACATCCAGGACAGTCACCACGATGTCCTCGCCAATCAGGACCTGTTCTCCGACCTTCCGCGTAAGTACCAGCACCTTGCCATCATAACCCGGTGCCCAACACCGGTTTTGACTGTCCCGACACCCTGCGGGCCAGTCCTTGCCTCGGGTCCTCGCTTTTGAGCCGCACCCCAACGCGCCTGGTCTCCGTCAGGAATCGACCAAATGGGGAGGCGCTGCCATCGTTCCGAACCCAGACCGCTCGACGCCTTGCAAATCCCTTTACATGCCGGTGCGGGTGAAGCAACGTGGAATGCATCCAAACCGCTACTACGAAAGGCAGAATACCCCATGTCCGGAAACCTGCTTGCCCGCTCAATCCATGACCTGTCCGCAGCCGCTTGGTTCGGCGGTTCCCTCATGGGTGCTGTGGGTCTGAACGGTGCCACTTCCCAAGCGAAGGACTCCACGGAAAGGACCCGGCTCTCCAGCTTGGGCTGGAAGAAATGGGCCCCCGTCCAAACCGCGGCATTTGCAGCCCACCTGGCCTCGCTGGGCCCGATCCTCTGGGAGAACAAGGGTCGGTATGCAGCCCAGGACGGCGTCATGTCGGCAACCTGGATCAAGACCGGTGTGACGGTGGCCGGCGCAGCCGTCACGTTCTATGCTGCCGTCCTGGGCAAGAAGGTCGACGAGTTGTCGGATGAAGGGGCACGCGGTGCAACCGAGCCCGGTCCCGAAACATCTCCCGAATTGGCAAAGGCACAAAAGCAGCTTCGCCAGCTGCAGTGGGCGATTCCCGGCTTCGCCGCCGCGGTGATCGTGCTGGGCGCCAAGCACGGCGAGATGCAGCGGCCGAAAAACGTCAAGCTCGGACTTCTGAAGGACTGAGCGGGATTCCGCGCCCCGGCACGGTGATCCAAAGTATCAACTCCAGACAAAATGCGTGACCGTGAACGTCCTTGGGGTGCCACACCCCAAGGACGTTCACGTCGCATCCCGAGCAACCACATAGGTGACAACAGAATGATGGGAACCGAAAGTGCATCTGGGACATTTCCCGAGGCAACGTACATCCTGCCGCTGAAATGGCACTCCGACTCCGGCTTGGATGACCTTGCCGAATACCTTGGCCACGTCGTCAAGTGGGTCCGGGTGATTGTGGTGGACGGATCCGAACCCGACCTTTTTGAAAACCACGCAGCACGCTTTCCTTCGGCAGTGGTGCACCTGCGGCCGGTTCCCATGCCGGGGGCCAACGGCAAGGTCGCCGGTGTGCTCACGGGAGTGCATGCCGCGCGCGACGAACTCCTGGTCATTGCCGACGACGACGTGCGCTACGAACGGATCCAGCTGGAGCAGGTCTTGAACCTGCTCCAGCGCGCGGACATCGTGCGACCGCAGAACTACCTGGTGCCACTGCCGTGGCACGCACGGCTGGACACCGCCCGTTCGCTGGTCAACCGGGCCTTTGGAGCCGACTATCCGGGAACCTTTGCCTTGCGCCGTTCGGTGCTGATGGCAGCAGGGGGATATGACGCCCACGTCCTCTTCGAGAACCTTGAACTGCTGCGCACCATCGATGCCGCCGGCGGCCGGGAAATCCGTGCCAACGATGTCTTTGTCCGCCGCCCACCTTCAAACATTTTGCGGGACAGCGTGTTCGCCAGGCCTATGACGACTTTGCCCAGCCCCTGCGCCTGGCCGTGGAGCTTTGCTATGCCCCGCTCATACTGGCCGGCATCTACCGTGCCGTGCGGGGCCGACCCGGCCTGGCTTTCGCCTGGCCATTGGCGGCCTGGGCGATCGCCGAGATCGGACGGCGACGTGACGGCGGGGCCCAGGTGTTTGGAGGCGGTGCCGCCTTATGGGCTCCGGTCTGGGTTCTTGAACGGGCAGTGAGCATCTGGGTCGCCGTGGGACACAGGGTTGCCGGAGGCATGCCCTACGCAGGCACGAAACTCAAGGTGTCGGCGCATTCGGCCTCCACATTGCGCCGGAGGCTCCGCAACAGATCCGTCACCCTGGAACCGGACAGATTTCCGAACGTTCGCGGCAACGACCAAAATCCTTCCGCCCCTCGATCAGCATCGTTAGAGTCGACCTACGGCGTAGGCGATCCGGTAGCATGAACGCCGGCAACAATGGACTTCCCGAATCGAGGGAAGGCCCCGCATGCGCCGAACGTTGCAGGTTTCACACGAAGGAGAACCCCTGATGGCTGAAACAGAGAACACCAACCCCGATTCGAACCCGGACGATGTAACGCAGCCTGAAATTCCCGAAGCAGGTCGGGAAGACCAAGCGGAGCCGGCGAAGGACAAGGAGCACTCGGAGACCTTCCCCGAGGAACCGGACCCGGAGGAAGCCCAGGCCGATCTGGACCAGGCGCAAGCGGGCGAACCGACAGACTAACCAGGACCAGTCCGGGAAAATTCTCCTGGAAGGCTCCCGGTTTTATCCTTCGGGCACGCGGCCAACACCATGGATTGTTGAATGCTTTTGCTTCACAAAAGTGTCAGTATTCACGTCGCACGGAATTCGGTTTGCCCCTGCTACCCACGGCATCTACAATTTCGGAAACGTGTTGAACAATCGGGAGGAATAACCATGGCACAGGATTACGACGAAGCACGCCCGGATGTAGCAGAAGCTTCCGAACGCACCCTGAAGGCCGTTCAGGAAATGGATGCGCCCACGGCGAAAAGTGTCCATTCCGAATTGGAGGAAACGGACCTTTCCGACGGAACCGAGCTTCCGGGCGCGATCGTGCTCGATGAGCTCGTGGTGGAAGTTGTCCCCCAGGCTGCGGATGAGTTCGTCTGCGGAGAATGCTTCGTTGTCAGGCACCGCAGCCAGGCCGCCAAGGAAGTCGATGGCGTCAAGATCTGCCGCGACTGCGCGGAACTCTAAAAGTCCCGAGCGTCACTCCTCGGAAACATTTGCCTGAAAACCCGGATGGCCGTCTGTATTGCAGACGGACATCCGGGTTTCCGTGCTTAAAGCCATCAAAGTAGCAGTCCCGGTTCCTTGGAAGTGGAACACCCTGACCCGGAATCCAAATCAGGGTCAGGGTCTTCCACGTCCTACCTGGCAGGAGGGCTGCTCTCATGCCTAAAACTACACGGTCAGCCAGCAGGCACATGCTGCCTACAACGACCAGCAGCAGTTACATAACGCACAGCATCGTCTTCTTGCGAGAATCGCGACAGGTGATAAAGCCACCTGATCAAGTAAGTGAGACCGCTCAAGGATGAGGTGCTACCGACTGACCTGACGAATCAGGGGACATGAAATTCACGGTTCCCCGGCGTCCCCTTGAGCGGTCAAGGGGAGGCAAGTTCTTCAGTCGGGTTGGAGATCGGTCAGCGCAGGTCTTTGCCCTTGGTCTCGGGAATGGTGAAGATCACGGCGATACTGATCAGCAGCAGCACCAAGGCGTAGAGGCCGAAGGCGATGGGACCGAAGCTGCCGGTGAGCCATGAGTTCAGGTACGGGGCGGTGCCGCCGAAGATCGCCACGGCGATGGAGTACGGCACGCCTACGCCGACGGTGCGGATGTTGGTGGGGAACATCTCGGAGTAGACCGCGGGAAGGATCGCCGCTGAGGCTGCGATAAACACCAGCATCACGGACATGGACACGAACAGTTGCCACGGGGAATCCCGCAGCAGCCAGGTCATGGGGAAGTGCATCAGGGCCGCTCCGCCCATGCTGATCCACAGCACGGGTTTGCGCCCGATCTTGTCCGAGACCTTCCCCCACAGCAGGAGCGCTGCTAGGAAGACGATGTTGGCCGCGGCTCCGGCCCACAGGGCTGCCCCGCGGTCCATGCCCAGGCTGGTCGAGGCGTAGGTGGGAGCCAGCACACCCCAGGTGTAATAGACAACGGTTCCGCCGATGGTCATGCCGATTACCTGCATCGCCTGCTTGCGGTGGCGGACAATCTGCGGCCACATCGGCTCGCGCTTTTCGGCCGCCGACTCGTGCTCAAAGACGTCCGTCTCCTTCATTCGCGACCGCATGACCAGGGCGTACAGCCCCAGCGCCGCGCCGATCAGGAAGGGGACGCGCCAGCCCCAGGCGAGCATGTCCTCTTTGCTGAGCACCATGACCAGGACCACACCCAACATCGTTCCGACCAGGTTGCCCAGGGTTCCCGAGACGTAGATCAGGGTGGACCAGAAACCGCGGTGCTCGCGTGGCGCCATTTCCGAGAGGTACGTCTGGGACGAGGGCAGCTCGCCGCCGTGGGCCAGGCCCTGGATCAGCCGGGCGACCAGCAGCATCACCGAGGCGAATGCGCCGACTGCGGCGTAGGTCGGGGTAATGCCGACCAGCAGGGAGCCCAGTGAGGACATGCCGACCGCAAGCGTCATGGAGTACTTCCGTCCCACCCGGTCGCCCAGCCAGCCGAAGACGAAGCCGCCTAGCGGCCGGGCGAGGAAGCCGACGGCGAAGATCGCCAACGTGGACAATACGGCGGAAGCGGGGTCTTGGTTGTTGAAGAGTTGGCTGGCGAAGAACGGGGCGAAGGTCGCGTAGATCATCCAGTCGTACCATTCGACGGCATTGCCGATGCCGGTGCCGATGACGGTCCGGCGCCTGCTGACCGGGCGAGCCGGTGGCGAGGGCTGGGCCGGGGTGCCGCCGTCGAAGGCGGTCTGCGTGGGTATGTCCATGGAAGGGCTCCTGAGATGAAAGGACTGAAGAAAGAGGGAAGGAAGAAGACGCTTGGGTCAGCGGGCGCCGGCAAGTTGGGCGATACGGTTCAGCGCCAGTTCGGTATAGAGGGCGGTTCCGTCTGCGAGTACGTTGTCGTCGAAGGTGGCCAACGGCGAATGGTTGAACGCGGCGGTCCGGTGATCGGTCTCCGGGTCCGCGGCGGAGAGGCAGACGAAGCTGCCGGGCACCTCAGCGAGGATCCGTGAGAAGTCCTCGGATCCACTCATCGGCTGGGCGAGCCGGGCGTAGCGCGACCCGTCGAAGAGTTCGCTGATGACCCGTTCGGTGATCTCCGTCTCCGCGCCGTCGGTGACGGTCATTGGATATTCGGGCCGGTAGTCCACCACGACTTCCAACCCGTGGGCGGCGGCGATGCCTTCGAGCAGCCGGGGCGCCGCCGTCATCATCTTCTCGCGGCTCGAATCGGAGAAGGTTCGTATGGTGGCCTCGAAACGGGCCGAATCCGGGATCACATTGCGTTTGGTCCCTGCCTGCAGCAGGCCCACGCTGAGCACCACCGGATCGAACATGTTGAACTGGCGGGTGATCATCACCTGCAACGCGGTGACCATCTCGGAGACGGCCGTCACCGGGTCCTTGGCTGCTTGCGGCGCGGAGCCGTGCCCGCCGGCCCCATGCACCGTGACTACGAGCCCATCCGAAGCCGACATCAGGATGCCCGGCTTGGTGAAGAGCATTCCGTTCGGTTCCATCGCGGACATCACATGCAGCCCGTAAGCGGCGTCCGGGCGGCGTCCGGCGGCATCCAACACGCCCTCGCGCAGCATCACTCCGGCACCGTCGAACCCCTCCTCGCCCGGCTGAAACATCAGGACGACGTCGCCGGCGAGTTGGTGCCGGCGCTCGGCCAGAAGCGTGGCGGCTCCGGCAAGCATCGCGGTGTGGAGGTCGTGGCCGCAGGCGTGCATCGCGCCCTCGATGCGGGAGGTGTAGTCCACACCGGTGGCTTCCTGAACCGGTAGCCCGTCCATGTCGCCGCGCAGCAGCACCACCGGCCGTCCCGCGCCGCCCGCTTCGGGGCGGTCTCCGGAATCCGGGGCGGTGCCGCGGAGCACGGCGGTGATCGAAGTGGTCTCACGACCAAGTGTGATCTCGTACGGCAGCCCCTCCAGCGCCTCGAGGACCTTTTCCTGCGTGCGGGGCAGCTCCAGCCCGATCTCAGGTTCCTGGTGCAGCCGGTGGCGCAAACGGACGATGTCGTCCTTGAGCTCGTGGGCGTCGGCAATAACTGACATGGGTGGTAACTCCTCGTGTTTAGCGGCTCTGATAATTGTCGCGTGAGGTGACTCATAATCGACTAGAATGCAGAAATAAATCTCTTTTCCGCCTATAGGGCGAAAAATCGATCAGAAAAGACGCTAATGGACCTATCTGAAGACGACCGCGCCCTGATCAATGTGTTGCAGTTGGCCCCGCGGATCAGCTGGCAGGATGCCGGCTACGTCCTGGGCAGGCACCCAACCACGCTGGCGGCGCATTGGGAACGGCTCCGGACCGCGGGCTTGGCGTGGGTGACCGCGCATCTGCTCGGCGATCCTGCCCACATGACCCTGAGCTTCGTCGAGATCGACTGCGAGCTGCGCCGCCGGGACGAAGTGGAGGCGGCCCTGTGCGCCATTCCGGAGGTGCTCTCCGTGGAGGAATCGGCGAGCAACCGTGATCTCGTCCTCACCGTCACCACGCCCAGCTGGGCGGACCTGACCGGCCGTGTCCTCCCCCAGATCGCCCGTATCCCCGGCATCGTCAAGTACCGGAGCGCCATGTGCACGGCCATGCACGCCACCGCGGACCGCTGGAACCTGGAGGCGCTCAGTGCGCCGCAGCGCGCCCGTCTGCGCACCCTCGTCTCTCCCAGCGCTAGCAGCTACGCCGGGCCCCCGCCGTCTTCGTACTGGCCGATCGTCCAGGTCCTCAGCCGCAACGGAAGGGCGACGGCGATGGAAATTGCGGAGGCCACCGGGCTGCACCCGGTCACCGCCCGCCGGCAACTGAACCGCGTGCTGGGCGGCGGCACGCTCCTGTTCCGCTGCGACGTCGCCCAGAACTACTCCGGCTACCCGGTCAGCTGCCAGTGGTTCGCCAGCCTCCCGCCGGAGGAGCGGGACAGCGCCGTCGCGGTCCTGCGCGGCTTCCGCAGCCTGCGGCTCTGCGCCTCGACCACCGGCACCAGCAATTTCACCTTCGTCATGTGGATGCGCTCGGCGGCGGAGGTCCTGGGCATCGAGGACCAATTCCTCGCCGCCGTCCCTCGCGCACGGATCATCGAAAGCTCGCTCACGGTGAAGTTCCCCAAGCGCGTCGGCGTAATGCTGAATCCCGATACGACGGCGACCGGCGAGGTAGTAGTGCCGGCACTGCCCCGTTGACTCGGCCGCACCATGCCCGTCACCGGCCCTCCCACTCACCGGTTCACGTAGCGATCCCCTTCGTCCCGTCCACTTCGGCCCGAAGCAAGCTCAGTCATGACAGTGCTGCAACCAGGGACGCTTTCCAGATGCTCGTCCTAAGGGGTCGCCGGTTTTCCAGTTGTGCCAGATGCCCGCCGAGAGGGCCAGGAGCTTTGAGGCCACGCGGGCGTAGAGCCCCTCGAGGGTTCGCGCTCCGTGGTGTTCGAGGCCGAGTTGTCCCTTGAGGGTGTCGAAGACCGACTCGATCCATTGGCGGATGCCACCGAATCGTCCGAGGCTGGGTCTTTCGTCCTTGCGGTCCGGTCGGATCAGGTGCGCTCCGAGGTCCTCGGTGACGAAGCGCTCGAACTCTGCCAGCGAAGTCCGTACTTCATGAAAACGCTTCCAAGCAAATGCCCATGCTGGGCGTACCAATTAACAGACCCCAGCCCAAAACATGGGCTGGGGTCTGTCCTGTCCTCGGCACCGACCAGGACCTATCCATCTATTCGTTTGCGGGGTCGTCGTTCGGTTCTTGTGCGACCTGATGGTTGCGGATTATTCTTGGCCCGCGGTGTGCCGTGGCAGGGCAAGTTCCTCAGAACCCCACGGGAAGCACCTCGCCAAAAAGTCCGGATTCGGTGATGCGCGCACCATTATATTTAAAGGTCCGCAAGACGATGCGCCGGTCATCGATCGTCAGCCCGGGAATCGCGCGCAGGATCTTGCGTTCGACGGCGAGTGATTCCGAGGGGTTGTTCAGCCACACCACCATGTGGATGTTGTTGGCGCCGGTCACCGCCACCATGATGCGGATTTCCGGTAGCTCGGCCGCGATGTTGCGATCGATGAGCAAGATGTCGTCGGGGGACATCGAGCCCCAGAACACGGCGCTGACATTGCGGCCAAGTGAGTGGCGCACAATGTCACAGCGCACGTTGATGTAGTTTCCCCCGATGAGCCGGTTGACCCGACGCGCCGCCGCGGGCGGGGTGATCCCGGCACGGTGGGCGATTTCCTTGAAACCCATGCGCCCGCTGATGCTCAGCGAACGCAGGATTTCCTGGTCGATCTCATCCATGGCGACCCGAACTCCACCCTCGCGGGATTCCGGTTTGCTCGCAAGCAGGTACAGCTTGCGCATCGCGGCCGGCGGCAACGCACGAAAATGCCAATTGCTGGCATCCATTAGCTGGTCTGTCACGGTTCGCACCGAATAGTGCAATACCCCGTCCAGGGAGCCAATGGTGGTGAGCAGGAAATCGGCCAGGGACTGCCCGGGGGCAGCCACCGTCACCAAAAGATGCGCGGATCCGGCAATGAACTGGATCGTCATGGTCCGGTGATCCTTGAACAATTCATCGGCCACTTGGATGACTTGGCTGTTGCGGCACGTCAGCTCGATAAAAGCCATTTCCATCTGTGCCGCCATGCCCGGTCCAGGCGCTATCGAGATGCGCGCCAGGCCCGCATTGGTGATGTGTTCCCAGCGCCTCGCCAACGTAGTGGCATGCACGCCGAGGACTACAGAAAGATCGCTCCAGCTGGCGCGCGGCGCCAGCTGGAGCGCATTGACGAGCTCAAGGTCATTTTCGGTCAGGCCGTCGATTTCCTGCAAATTCTTGGTCACTGAACTATTTTCCTGCATCTTCGAAGAAAGTCAGGTCTTTCTCTTAGCGTTTAGTTCGACTTATGACACAGCACACATGGAGGAAACTTGCCGCAGCAGCGACAAATGGTGATTGAACACGTCACCCTGATTGATGGCACGGGCGCCGCTCCGGCACAGATGCACACCGTCATCTTGCGTGGGCGCAAGATCCAGTGGGTTGGACCGGACGCCGAGGCGCCGCTCACGGACACCGAGGCGGGCCGTATTGACGGGCGCGGTCAGTTCCTGCTCCCTGGGTTCATCGACTCGCACGTCCACCTGGCAATGCCTGCCGGCCAGCTCAGCGGAACCGCCATGTTGCACCTGCCCCCGCGATATGGCTATTATGCCGCCATCCCGTTGCTGCGCGCCACCCTCGATGCCGGTGTCACCACCGTGCGCGACCTGGGCGGCATTGACATGGCAACCGAAGTTGCCATTGAACGCGGGCTCATTGAAGGCCCCGAAATCATCTTTGCCTACCGCGCGCTGGGACCCACCGGCGGCCACGGGGACTTCCGCACCTGCTGCGGCTTCAACCAGGGCGAGGCAATCTCCCCCAACGGCGACATCGGTTTCCTGACCGACGGGGTCGACGAGGCCCTGCGCAACACGCGTGAGGTCATGCGTCTGGGCGGCAAGGTCATCAAGGTCATGGCCAGCGGCGGCGTGTGGTCCCCGCGTGACACCCCTTGGCACGACGGCCTCAACATTGCCGAGATGCGCGCCATCGTCGAGGAAGCAGGGAGCCATGGCGTGCCCGTGGCAGCCCACGCCCAGTCGGCGCGCTCCATCTCCAACGCACTCGTTGCGGGGGTCCGGAGCATCGAGCACGGCTACGAAATCGACGACCAGGCCATCGAGCTGATGCTTGCAAAGGACAGCTTCCTGGTTCCCACACTGAGCACCGGAACCATCCCCCCGGATCCGGCCAGGGCCGCTTCCTACGCGGTGGAGAAGAAGCTTCGCCTGCAGGAAAAACTCCACGGCTGCGTTTCGAAGGCCATCTCGGCCGGTGTCAAGGTCGCATTGGGGACCGACGCCGGGGTCTGCGAACACGGCACCAACCTCGCCGAGCTCGGACACCTAGTCGACTTCGGAATGTCCCCGATGGATGCACTCGTGGCCGGAACCCTGAATGCGGCAAAGCTGCTGCAGCTGGAGGACCGAGTCGGCTCCATCGAGCTGGGCAAGGACGCCGACTTGGTGCTGACAAACGTCGATCCGTTGAATTCCATCCATGCGCTGGCCGACCCCAAAAATATTGATATCGTCTTTGCCAAAGGACGGATGGTCAAGGACATCCGGGCCTCAGTCCCCGCAGGAGTAGGCGCATGAGCACATTGATGCGCAAGAAACAGGCACCCGCGCCCGTCACGGAGAAAAAGAAGTTCGGTGCCGCCACCCTGGACCGCATAGAGCGGGCAGGCAACAAGCTGCCAGAGCCTTTCGCGCTCTTCCTGTACCTCTTCCTGGCCGTCGGACTCATTTCCACGGTGGTGTCCTGGTTCAACGTGAGCACCACGCTGCCCGGCGCCGAGGCACCGACGCTCATCAAGGGGCTGTTCACCGGCGAAGGCATCACCTGGCTGATGACCACCGCGGTTGAGAACTTCATCGGGTTCCCGCCCCTTGGCGTGGTGGTCACCCTGTTACTGGCAGTTGGCGTTGCCGAACGCACTGGCCTGCTGCTGGTGTTGGTGAAGTCAACCCTGGGCCGCGCCCCGGGGTGGGCGCTGCCCTACGTCATAGCTTTGGTGGCGTTGTGCGCGCACATCATGTCCGACGCCTCGATCCTGGTGATCCCGCCGATCGCCGCGCTGGTGTTCCGTGCCGCGGGCCGCAACCCGGTTGCGGGCCTGCTCGGCTCCTACGCAGTTGGCATTGCCGCATTTAGCTGCACCCCGTTCATCACTTCCACCGATGCCTTGCTGGCCGGCATTTCCAATGCCGCTGCCGCCCCGGTGTCCGGCCTGGTGCTGCCCGTGACGGCCGTTTCAAACTTGTTCCTGAACATCGTGTTGGCTGGCGTGCTCACGGTGGCCGGCGGCCTGGTCATCGACAAGGTGCTTGAGCCGCGACTGAACCGTACCGGTGTCGGTGTCAATGCCGCGGCTGCGGAAGAAGCCAGCCCGGATGTCACCGCCGCGGAAAAGTCAGCCCTGCGCTGGGCAGGGCTTGCCCTGCTGGTGGTTGTCGGCCTGTTCCTGGCGCTGGCACTTCCGGCCGGCGCCCCGTTGCGCAATGAAGCCGGCGGGTTCCTGCCCAAGTCCCCGTTGCTGAGCTCAGTCATCTTCATCGTTTTTTGCGTCTTGCTGGCTCCGGCCATTGTCTATGGCGCCCGCCTGCGTCTGGTAACCAATATCCAGTCGGTCGTGGAGATGATGGGACAGGCAGTAAAAGACGCGGTGTCTTTCATTGTGGTCGCCTTTATCCTGGCCCAATTCCTGGCCCTGTTCACCTGGTCCGGCCTTGCGTCCTGGGTGGCTGTCAACGGCGCACAAACGCTCAAGGACGTGAACTTCACCAGCTACGGGGCGATCATTGCGTTCATTGCGGCCGTCTCGATCCTCAATCTCTTGATTTCCTCGGGGTCGTCCCTGTGGACGCTGATTGCCGCGGTGTTCATCCCGATGTTTGCCCTCATTGGCTACGAGGCCGGGTTTGTCCAAGCGGCCTTCCGCGTGGGGGATTCGGCCACACAGGCACTGACCCCGTTGAACCCGTACTTGGTTGTCATCCTCGGTTTCCTGCGCAAGTACGAACCAGAGGCCGGCATCGGTTCCATCATTGCCCGCATGCTGCCGTTCACCGCGGTCTTCTGGGTCCTGTGGGTATTGGTATTAACACTATTCTTCGTCACCGGCACTGGCACCGGACCGGGCATGGACATCATGGTCGACTGACGTTCCTTGTTTTCACCGTAAACGCAAGGTAGGGCAGGTTGCCAGGGATGATTGGCAACCTGCCCTACCTTGCGTTTACGGCCGGTGCGCGGTGCCCATTCGTTCCCGGCCATCGGCATGTCCGGTATCGGTATGACAGACAGAACCAAGCGAGGGCGCGACGGTGAAGGGGCGTGGCACTCATCATCCGCTCCATAGAGGGAGTCAGCATGTCGACTACTTTTTCGCAGGGCGAAGAAGCAGCCGCCTAACTCTGCGATGTCTCATTACCTTGGAAGTGGAACACCTTCCCTCGGATGAGGCTTCGCGGCGGCTCAGCCGGCGCCCTCCTCCGTTGCCGCGCCCTTGGCCAGGTCGTTCTCGGTGCCGCCGAGCGAAACCGTCGCGCCCATGAGCGTTTCGGTCATTTGCTCCAGCACGGCCATGTCGGCGTTGTCGATGGTGTCGCAGGCCTGGTGGTAGCACTCGTCGTACTGCTCCCCGGCCTGCCCGCCGAAGGTGCGTGCCTCGGCCTCGCTCTTGGTCCCCACGTCGCCGGTAAACAGACCGCCGGATGGGATGCCGGCCTTCACGAACGCGTCGTAGTCCGAATCCTCGATGAACCCGACCGGTAGCGCCTCGACCCCCTCGGCCCTAAGGATGTCCCGGAACACCCGTTCGATGGCGCCAGACCCCTCCGGCCCGGCTTCCATGCCGTCCGAGCCGTCGCCGTCGAACACGAAGAACGCCGCATTCGGCGAGCCCACCATGTCGACGTTCAAGTACGCAACGTGCGCGGCGGTTTCCTTGCGGGAGAGTTGCTCGACGTAGTGGTCCGAGCCGTGCATTCCGTCCTCCTCGCCGCCCCAGAACGCGAACCGGATCCGCTCCCGCGGCACGGAGCCCTCCTCCGCGAGCCGCAGCGCGACCTCGAGCACCGCGGCGACCCCGCTGCCGTTGTCGTTGATCCCGGGTCCCTCCTCGACCGAGTCCAGGTGCGCGCCGAGTACCAGCACGCCGTCGGAGCTGCTGCCGGTGTCGGCCAGGATGCTGAACGCCTCCACGGGGTTGCGCCGGCCGTAGCTGAACTCCTGGCGCCGCGGCTCGTACCCCGCCGCCCGCAACTGCTCCTCGACGTACGCCGCCGAGGCCTCGTAGCCCCCGGTGGCGTCGGCCCGGTTCCCACCATTCGCGTCCGCCGCATCCTGGAACGCCTCCAGGTGCCGGGTCAGCGCACTGGGTTCCACCACTTCCTGCACGAAAGAAGGGTCTGGCGGCGCCTCCACCGTCACAGGCGGCCGTGACTCGCCCGAACATGCGGCAAGGCCGCCGACCACTGCCGCGCACAGCGCAACGCTCCACAGCCGGGCGCGGTGATGAGGATGGTTGTGGAAACGCTGCGGAACGGATTCTGAACGTCGCATGTGATCTACCCCAAGTCTGCGTCTTCGACGCTCATGGGCACAGTCTAGGGCGGGAGGGCTAGCCTCCTGCATAGCACCTGCCTGTGCCTTTGCTGTGAGCGGCTGGCCGGTGGCTGATCCTTGGGTGAGGAGTGCCCTCGGCGACGATTGTATTCCCGGGCCAGCTGGGCCTTGAGGACTCTTGCCTCTGCACTAGCGGCTATCTCTAAATTTCCATATGAAGGATGCTCGCGACCCCTTCGTCGGAGTACACCCAAAAGCCTTGGGTCCTCGGGCTTATCCTGCGATGCGCTCCCTGCATACGGCCGGCCCGGCACGAGCGCATGAGTGACAATCCGGCCGCGACCAATCTCGCTCGTCCGTGTGACTTGGCTGATCCATGTGAGTGTGAAGGACTCGCTTGCATTTCGATGTAGCAATCACCTAGTTTGGGTCCATCGACGTGTAGCTCAACAGCGAGAGTACCGTGCTCTGGACCCGGAGGGAGCAGGGGCAGCACCTGCCACGTCGGCGAAGCGGCCGCGTTCGCGAGCCGGAGAGGATCGTAGGTGCTCGGATACGTGTGGGGGCAGTTCCGGAAAGCGAAATACACCGCTGGGGCGACTTCCGACCCCGGTGAGCAAGACCGGGCGGAGGAACGTGCCGAGTCGTGGTTGCGTGTTCTGGCTGGAATAGCGGACGGGAGGCTCAGAATCGGGTCAGCCACGCCGGTCAGGGGCTTCCCGGCATGGTTGACACCCAAGACCGTCCGGGGAGGCTTCGTTACGGGGGCTGCCGCGGCCGAGGGCCCGTTGGAAGCGGATGAAATCGCGCTGGCGGAGCACCTCGAAACGAAGCTTGGACGTGCATCCCTGTTCGCATGGTTCCTGTCCGACGACGGACGCCGGAAACTGGACGCATGGTTGGAGTCGGGGATGTATCGCTTGGATCTACCCGAACACGGTGCACTACTGAGTGTTGCGTGGCTACGCCAGAATGGTCGAGAGGATGACGCTTCCGAGCTGGTGCGAGTGCTGGAACCCTGGGCCGGACGTGTGCGGCTCTGGCCCTACGAATTGAATGAGGCCGAGGTGCCGGGTGTGCATGTCGCGACCCTGCCGGTGGTCTCGGCTCGTCTGGAGCGGAAGCGGCCGCAACGGAATTTTTCAAGTCAAGCGGTACCAAAGTGAGTTAGACGGCCGTTAGGCCGCTGTTTTTTCGATGGTTTCCCTTGGTTGGTTGATCCATGCCGGCCCGGGCAGGGCCAGGATCTTG
>NZ_JAOYTG010000029.1:0-40452 GCF_025847175.2 Paeniglutamicibacter sp. ZC-3
GTGTCAACCGATAGCGGCACTGCTCCGAGAAATGTGTGGAATGATCAGCAAGACCCACGTCAGAACGCGAATTGCTGAACCACGGGGAAACGTATCAAAAGGGGACTATCTGCACCTTTTGCGAATATTCCTTTTTATTGGTTTACATAATATTTATTATCGGCTGCGCTTTATCGTCGGGGGAGTGGCCGCAAAACAGCCGGGCGGCGGCGTCCCATCCCTGCTCTCGAAACATGGTCGACAGAGGCCCCATCGCCTCCCGCCACGAAATTTATTCATCGCTGGACCGAGCCGACCCACGCGTATGGCATTCGGAGTTGGTAGCACTCTGGCATCCTTCAAGTTCCTTGATGAGCCACGGTCGAATGCAGGCACCGTTCGGCGCAACGTGATTGGTGCCCTATGCGGAACCAAACAAAATCAGCCCCGCCCGCACCCCACGCCAGCGCCAAGAACACGACGCCGGTCGAGGATAGCCTCGAAGCCGCACCGTCCCAATAGCTTTCTGACGCCGCACAAGATCGCAGGCAGCATATGTGTTCAGGAGTATGGACTGCTCATCGGAGGTTAATCGTGCGCTGACTACTTGGGAGACTCCGTCGTCGTTTGCTTCCATGGTTGTCAGCATCCCAGTCACCCAGTTTTGCCCTATGTTGCTCCCATATATGTGTCGCCGTGTCCTAATTGTGTCTTGTCCCCTCGTCAGGCATCCGTGTTCTACGGAGAGGAACAGGATAAATTAGTGAGAATGGGGACACAAGGGACGAGTCAGTTGCGTTGCTTGCCGGTAATTTCGGTGGCACCGCGAAAGGCTAGCGCGTGAAATTAGGTAGATCGGAAGTTCAACCGTGGCTGGATGAAGTTGCTCCTGACCTTGGTTTCGTTCGTCTGGCCCAAATTGCGCAGCTGCCGCGTCTTCGCGTCACTCAGCAGGTTGGGCGGGGAAGTGTGGCGCCCTCTACGATCACTGCCATTGCCAGAGGTCTGAAGCTGGACCCGCTGACCGAGCTTTCCCGGTTCCAGGTGTTTGCCGGTCTCTCGTCGGGGGCTCCGTCTCCACAGGAGATTGCGGCGTTTATCCCCACTCCTGCTCTGCTACAAGCCACGGTTCATCGGCTTAATGCCGTGAAGACCGAGGAAAGCGAACTCGGAAACGAGTTTTACGATCGCCTGCCCTTGAACTGGTTTAACCTTGCAGATGACGGAAACCTTCGGCCCTATATCCTGCAAGAAGTAGGTGTCCCGCAACCAACCCTCTGGAAAATGCTTCGCACGCGGCTTCGTGAAGATGTATCCCTGGCAATTGCCGCGTATGCGAATTTCACCCCCGCCTCTGCCCTGGTCGTCTCTGGAGTGCTCAGCGGTGCGGAGGCAGGATGGGCCCCGGGCTGTCGCGCCCAATGGGTCAATACCGTCCCACTGGGGCAGCTTCTCGAAGAAGCGGAGAAACGTCTTCACGAGGTAGGGAAGCATGAGCGTAGCCGTGAGACATTCGAGGATCACCTAGGATAAACCCATGGCGTTTTCTAGCTTGATGGCATCAATTCTGGCGACAGGTTTCACTTTGGCGCTTGTATCGAGGCTGCCTCGTCTGATCAAAGGCGCTGGAAATCTATGGCTGTGGCTCACCCATCTAGGCATGAGCATTGTCTTGTGGCTCGCGGTGGAGCCGGTATATCTGTTCATAGATCGGCTGATGGGTTCAGTGAACGCGGCCAATCTCCTCTCTCACATATGTATCAACTTCGTGTTCTTTGCTGGCGGGACGCAAATTGCCCTCAGCGCTGGTCGGCTCGACGTGGTAGGAAGGATTCGGCGCCTTTCGGTTGTCGCCCTCCCGCTGTGTGTGGCCCTGATGACGGTCCTGTTCTTCGTCGCGGATCTTTCCTACTCCAACATGGGTTTGAATGCCTTCAGGCGGGAGGAAACGGCCGTAGTGCTCTACAAGCTGGCCTTGTACCTATACCCGGCCATGATTTCAGCGTTGCTGGTGAAACCGCTCCTGCGGGCCGCATCAAGCTCTGTGCACGGAGTGCCGTACTACTCAAAAAAGCTCATGGCCGTGGGGTTCGGACTGGTCATTGCTGCACCGGTGGGCCACCTGGCCGAGCTGACCAATCGGCAGCTGTATTGGATCACGGACATCTTCATTTATCCCGCAATCCTCTGCGTGCTTCTGGGCACTACCTTGGGGTTCATCTCTGCCTGCAGGCTAAGTCGGCAGAAGGTCGCCTACGCTCACTAGCGCACCTACGAGAGTGCCGGCGGCTACTTGGGTCGGGGTGTGGTGCCCTGTGCGGATTCTGGCCCATCCAACGAGCGCGATGAGGGCCACAGCCATTTGAACGCCTCCGGGCAGTAGCAGGAGGCAGTGAAGGGCTGCGAAGGTGGTCAGTGCGGCGTGAACTGATAGTTTCCACACGAGATTCACCACGCCGACGACGATCAGGCCCACGAGCATGAAGAGCACTTCGGCAATGATTTGGGCTGGCGCTGACGTAGCCAGCAGCACGGCGATTCCACCAAGGATTGAAATAAGCGTGATAAGCAAAATTGGCCAGCGTTGGTGCCGCTGAGTGACATGTACATCGGTGACCCGGCCCCTGACTCTCATCCAAATGAGCGCTGCCCAGGGAATCACGCCAACAAAAAGCGTGGCCACCAAGCTTGGTGGCCACGCTACGTGTGGATGCCGCAATGGTGTGCTGAGCAGCACCAGAGTGACTATCACGGGCGGGGAGGTGATGTTGCTAATGAACTTGGCGTATTTTTCCACCATCCGAGCCTAGCAACCGTTAGCCGGGGATCTTCACACCGTTCTCTTTGAGGAACGTCACGGGGTTGGTGAGGTCTTTGTTGAGCCAGACTTCGAAGTGCAGGCGGTATCCGGTGGAGTTGCCGTTCGTTCCCACTTTGCCGATTTGATCGCCTGACCTCACTTCGTCGCCGACCTTGGCAAGCACTCCGTTGTCGAACATGTGCACGTAGAGCGTGCTGACGCGATTGCCGTCTACATTGCCGTGGTCGGGCGCTTGGTTGCGCGAATCGGTTTCCGTAGCCGGTGCGCACGAAGTGAGCGTGGCAGCAAGTAATAGTGCCGTGAAAGTGGTGATTCGGCGCTTCTTCGTTCAATCCTTCGTAGTATCGTTTGGTAATGATGATGAATATACCAAGCGTAATTCATACCATTGGATTATCAACGAAAGGGGTCCAGATGGGTACCGATTGGCCAGGCGAAGAACTCCGGCGCAAAGACCGATCCATTCAACCTACCGACATGAATGAAGATACAAGGTTTGCCGGAGCAGCCAGATCCGGGCAGTACGTGGAGCAGGAAGACGCCCCGGTGGAAGTGCCCGCGGCGAAAGCGAGCGACGCCGAGGCACCGGCACCCGAGAAGGAGATGAAGGTGACCGGGTCCGTGGCGGAGGAATCGGCAGCCGCAGATACCAGCATGAAGTCCGGGGCCCTGTCCTTGTACAACACGGATGAGCTCGAAGTCATGCAGCCGGCCAAAGAGGGGGCCCGCGGGTTCTGGAACAAGGCAACCGGCGGACTGCTTTCGCTCTCCCCGGCCCGGAAGGAGCTTGAGGCCCGGGCACTGGTGAACAACCAGGAACAGTTCGAGGCCCTGATCCGGCAATCAACATGGACGCGCGGCGTGGGCGTGCTGATCGCCAACAAGAAGGGCAACGCGGGCAAGACCCCCACGTGCCTGAGCTTGGCGGCGATCCTGGCCAGCGTCCGGGGCGGGTCCGTGGCGGCCGTCGAGTTCACCGATGACAAGGGGCAGCTGGCCTATCGCGCCGAGGGCGATCCTGCCCTGGGCGTCGGGGAGCTGGCCCGGGATCTCAAGAAGGTGAACACACAGTCGCAGTTGCGCGGCTACACGGTGACACAGACCAGCTTTGCCTCCGTGATCGGGTCAACCTCTCGCAGCCGGCCCCCGCTGACGGGGCAGGACGTAACCGGGGTTTCGCACCTGATCGATGACTACTTCACGATGCGGTTGATGGATACGGGAAACCAGTATTCCTCCAGCGCATTCACTGGCGCATTGTCTGTCACCGATGTGCTGGTGATCCCGACCATGAATTCCATGGATTCGGTATTTGACGCCCTGGAGCTGCTGGAGTTCCTGGAACAGCGGGGAGGCAAGTCCACCCTGTTGGCGCGCACGGCGATCATCGTGCGGCTCTCCGATGGCCGTCCGGAATTCAAGGCCTCGAGAATTGCGAACTTCTTCCTGGAGAAGGGCATCACCGACAAGCAAATCTTCGCAGTCCCCTATGACGAGCACATTGCCGAGCGCGGGGAACTGTCCTTGAAGAAACTGGCCGAACCGACCCGGCACGCGTTCACGGCCATCGCAGCTGCCGTGGTCGCCCAGGCCAACAAGACCATCACCGAAGAATCCTTAAAGGAGAACAAGTCATGAGCATCATCGTCAGCACCATGGTCAAAGCCAACGATGCCATCGATACCGGTGCAACCAGCCTGGGAATTGTCAGGGTTCCGACCATCCAAAACCCCTTCCCCGGGGCACCGAACTTTACGGTGTTCGGTGCGGAATTCGACGCCTTATGGAAGAAGATCTTTGCCGCCGTGTGGGCCCTGGGCCTGATCATTGCCGGGTTCTACCTGGTGGTGGGCCTCGTGGCGATGGCCAAGGCTGATTCGAACAACCCCCACGCGCACGCGGAAGGGAAGAAGAAGGCAATCGGAGCAGGCATTGGCTTCGGTGCCCTGGCGGGCCTGGCCGTCATCATGGGCGCAATCCTGACGCTGGTGGGCTAATCATGGCCGAGGATGAAGCGCTACCGAAGAAAGGGAAGAAGCTCCCGCGCTGGACCTTGATCCTGCTGGCCGTCGCCGTCGTGGCGGGTCTGGTTGCGGGCATCAGTGCGATCTACACGAGCACACGCAAGGATGCCGTTGCGACTCCGCCGCATGCCCCGACTGCGGCCGCAGTCGGGGCAGATGGGTGCATCGCCGGGAATATCAACGATGCAGTCTCACTGCTCAAAGGGGCGCGTCAGCAGCCCCACACCTCGCAAGGGGCTGCTGCAACGGCCGCCGGATTCCTGCGGTTCGCTTTGCAATATCCCTGGCCTAGTGAGCAGGAGCTGACCACTGTTGTCTCTGGCATGTATGACCTGGCTCCCGGGGAAGACGCCAAGGCCCTGGCGAAGGACGCACTTTCCACCTCTGCCCCGGAAAACGCCCAAACAGCCGGGTTCTCGGTAGCCGATGGCCGGTACGTGATCGAGCAGGGCAGCACGCAGGACGAGGTCCAGGTATCCATCGCTTCCCAGGTGATCATCGATGGCAGGGCGCGGGGCGTATCTGCAACGACATTCACGATGGCCTGGAGCGATGGCATCTGGAAGTTCGTTGACTCCGAGGAAATCGCCGACGAACAGCCCATCCTCGATAACGGTGTCGCCTTCGTCGGCGGGTGCTGACATGCGGGGCGCAATAACCATTCCCACGAATCCGCTCAAAGATATTTACGAGAACGGCAAGGATAAACTGGGGGAATTTTCCGAGACCTTCGGCAACACCATTACCTTTGCCAAGGACCCGTTGGCGGCGATCTTCCAGGCCACGCGCAACGGGGCGGAGGGATTGGCCACGGAGTTGTTGCCGGCGCTGACGAAGGCCACGGAGCCGAATCTGTCGGCGGATTTCTTCGTCCAGGCCTACGCAATCAGTTTTGCCGCCGCAATCATGATCTGGGGCGTGCTGCTGATCGTCCAGTTCCTGTCGGTGGCCCGCGGACACACGGCCGGACAGGACTTCGTCGACACCTTGTTCATGCGGAGCATGGTCTTTTTCGTTGGCGCCCTCTTTGGCCCATGGGTCGGCGTGTTCCTGATCAAGCTGTTCGGGTCGGCGTCGGACTCGTTGATCGAATGGGGAGTGGGGTCTAGCGCGGACAAGATGCTAGACACCATGACCCACATGCTTGCCGTGGAGCCGGCGGCCATCCCGGGCGGAGTCATCGTCGGAATCCTGTTGATGATCTGCATGATCTTGGGGTTCCTGTTGGTGGTGGTGATGCTGGCGGTCATGCTGGTCACCTTGTACCTCTCCGGTGTGGTCTTGCCCCTGGGCCTGGTCTGGGTTGCCTCGGGCAAGCATGATGCGATGGCCAAGCGCATTCCGGTGCTGTGGCTGTGCCTTTTGGCATCACACCCGCTGTTGTTCTTCCTGATGGGTTTTGCCTTCAACATGATCGCGGAATCTGCGGATTGGATGAATTGGTCCGGCGGTCTGGAGACCTTGATGAATCTGGTTGCCGCGGTCGTGGCCATGGCGATTGCAGGCATGTCCCCGATGCTGTTGATGAAGTTCGCCCCGGTGATGCCTTCGGGGGGCGGACAACAGTCCGGCCCCGCGATGAGCGCCCCGGAGAAATCCCACGGTCCCCAGTCATTGAAGGAGGTCAAGGATGAAATGCGGACTAGCAAGCCAGGCATCAATGATTCCTCCCCGGACGAACAAACCGACCAAAAGACCGGTGGTGGAGGCGGTGCAGGTGGAGGCCAAACCAATGGCCTGCTGAACAAGCTCAAAGAACTCAAGGCTGGCGCTCCGGAAGCCGGAGACGCCCTGGCCGGTGGCGGGGGGCCTGGCGCTGACGGCGCTAAGGTGCCCGCCGGTGCCGGTGCCGAAACTATCGGTTCCAAGCTGCCCGGCGGCGGCGCAGCCGGCGCACCTGCCGGTGCAGGAGCAGGCGCAGCTGGCGCAGGCGCAGGAGCTGCTAGCGGTGCTGCCTCTGTTGCCGAGGTTGGTGCGGCAGAGTCCTCCACGGGCGTAGGTGCCGTGGTCGGCATTCCCACGCTTTTGGCTGCCGGGGCCATGGCCTTGGGAGAAAAAGCGAAGGAAGTAGGCGAAGAGGCCACCCGCCTGGGTGAGGCTGCCGGCGGATACGCCGCCCAGGACATGCGCGATGACGAGGAAGGCAGATAATGACCACACGTTTCGATATGAAGAACGAGGACGGGCAATACGCCCAGGTCGTCCGGGTCCTTGGCGGCAAGCCAATTCGATTCAGCCTGGCTGGGTCGGGAGGTCAGCTGGACCCGTTGGACCCTCGAATTTTCGGGGTCAACGACGACGAGCTGAACACGATCCCGGCTGATGGCCAGGAGGTCAAGTAATGGCTTCGCGTTTCATTGGCGGGGAATCGGGACACCGCTCGGTGTTCGGCGGGACCCGCTCCAAGCCACAAGTCGTCGGATACACGGCCACCATGCTGGTGGGGGTGCTGGGTGTCATGTTCTTCGGCTGGCAAGGACTGGCCGCCGGGGTGGTGTTGGGCATTGTGGTGTTCTTCGCGACCACGACAACCGCCAATGGCTCCTATTGGGAGCGGCGCAAGCGCCGGAGCCGGTGGACAGGACGCAAGGCCACCGGCACTGACCGATTCATCCCCTTCACCGAAGATGCCTGGGCCCAGGCCCAGGTGCAGGCCGCCGCATTGAAGAAGGCCAAGGACAAAGCGAGGGTGCTCGGTGCGGTGCGGGAGCGCCCCGATGGAGCCGATGGGATGGGCTGGCTTGATGCCAGGCCCAACCGTCCCGGGATTGCCTGGCACACCCCGGCCGGCGAGGAAGCCTATCTCTCGGTCGCCTTTGCCACCTCGGGCCAGCTGCGCGGTGCCGAAAGCTCCCAGCGGCAGGAAGCCGCCCAGGCAGGGTTCGGGAACCTGTTGGCACGCTGTGCCCCGTCGCACTCCCTGGTGCGTGGCTTGCAGTGCGTGGTCCGGGTATTGCCCCCGGACTTGGCCCTGAACGAGGCCTGGGTGGTCGATCACCTGGACCCGGAAGCGCCGGCCGATGCTGTGGCGTCCTACCAGCAGGTCCTTGAACGCACGGGGGAAGGGACCTACGTCCAACGCCACATCATCGTGGCCCGATGGCCGCTGTCCGAGCAGTTCATGACCACCGCTGCCCGGTACGGGAAAGGCCGGGAAGGATGGCGGGCCTTGATGAAATCCGAGATTGGTTCCATGGAACGCTCGCTGCGCACGGCAAAGATGGGCGCTGTCCGGGCACTGAGTGCCCGGGGCGTGGTGGCGATGATGTTGCACCAGCAGAACCCGAACCGCTTGCCCCTGGTTGTTGCCGGGGTCAATCCGCGCCGGCTCGGGTTGGCCTCCCAGGATGTGTGGAATGGGCATTGGGTCACCGACACCGATCCCGCCACCGGTGAGGAAGTGGTGTGGGGCCACCGCACCGCACGAATCACGGCGGCCAACGTGGAGACCGGGCCCCGGTCTCCCTATTGGTTCCTTTCCCTGCTGCGTCGGGGAGCCGCCGGTGGCGGGGTGCGGTCGCTGTCTTTCGGGTTGGAATTCATCCCGGCACAGGAAGCCCGCATCCTGGCCAGCCGCGACATTGTGCGCGATACCTCCGCGGCGATTTCCCGGGCGAGCAAGGGCCAGCTTTCCGATTCGGAAACCGATGTGACGTTGCAGGCCGCCCAGGCCCGCGGCGCGGATCTGCGGCCGGGGTCCGGAGACCACGGGGTGAACTGGATTGGACACATCACCATTTCCGCCAGGACACAGGCCGAACTCACCGAAGCCTCCCGCCAGCTGGAAGAAACGGCGGCGAACGGGGCCGGCATCGAGAAGCTGGAATGGCTCGATTCCTACCAGGCCGCGGCATCGGGCACGACATGGCCGATTGCACGGGGCCTCCAGGCAGGACACACCACGTTGGGAGCCAAGGTCATGGACCGTTTGGCCGGCAACGGAGAAAAGGAAGAGCAGGTCGCCTGATGAGCGTTACCACCAACAAGCCACGACACACGGAACCGGCCGATACCGCAGACCTGGCCGCCCCCGCCGAAGCGCTGGAGGCTCCGAAGCCGAGCCTGTTGACCAGAATCCCGGGATTGAAGATCTTCGCCGCACCGGAAGCCACAGAGGTCCAAGTTTCCAACGAGGCCGGGATACTCTTCGGGGAATGGGCACCCTTTGAATCCAAGGGTTCGATCCTGCGGGTCAAGAAGTCCGCGGCGGCCAAGGGCCTCTATGCCCCCTTGGCACCGGGAGCCCCCTCAACGACGCGGCAGGCCGAAATCCTGAACACGGCAAAGATCGCCGCCCCGACCGGGGTTGACGGGGTTTCCGCCGGCCGTGATGTGCTTTCCCAGACCGCCGTCTCCAAGGATGCGGTGACCGATTACAACGCAAACCCGCGCCGGGTGACTTCCACCAACTGCCTGCTAGTCGGGGACGTGGGAACCGGGAAGTCTGCTTACGGAAAATGCGTGTACGTGCTGCGTCCGGTGATCCTGCGCCAGCGCCGGGCCGTGGTCTTCGACAAGAAGAACGAGGACGGGGAAGGCGAATACTCCCAGATCGTCCGGTTCTTCGGCGGCAAGCCGATCCGGTTTGCGCTGGATAAGACCTCGGTTCGGTTGAACCTGTTGGACCCGGAAATTTCCGGAAACAACGACGACGGGCAGAACAACCAGCTCGCGTTCCTGAACACGGTCCCCGCGCTCATGCGCGAGGGACAGGGCGCGGACGAGTGGGAGCGCAAGGCCCTGCGCCTGGCCTACCGCAACGTGATGGCCTCCTTCGAGGGAGAGCGCATCCCGACCACCGCGGACCTGCACGACAGGTTGGGAATCATTGACCGCAGCGACTCGTCCTTGTATGGATTCAATGCAGCGTCCCTGGAACGGCTGGAAGCCTCCGGGGCCGCCATGCGGCTGATCTTCAACGAGTTGCTGGAGCACTTCGGGGCCATCTTCGACGGGGAGACTTCTGCCGGTGTGGCCCTGAACGGCAAGGTCAGCTCCTTTGACATTTCCCAGCTGCCCGACACCGGCCCGGTGATCCCCATGGTGATGGGCCTATCCAACCTCTGGCTGCTGGGCCGGGTCAGGAAGGATCGCGGAATCCGAACCAACGTGGTCATCGAAGAGGCCGGCCACATCCTGGGCGGTCCGTTGGCTGTGCAGCAGCGCTCCAACATCAAGCTTTCCCGCGGCCTGGGAATCTCCAACATCTACTGCATGCACAAGGAAACCGATGTGCCGGCAGGTTCCCCCGGCATGGCCGTGATCGAGGAAGCGCAGACGGTGCACATCTTCCGCCAGACCCGCCCGCAGTCGGCGCAGTGGTGCGCCTCCACGTTCGGGCTCAACCCTGAATCCGTTACCGAAATCATGGCCCTGCCCAATGGCCATCATTTCCTCAAGTCAGCGGCCGATGATCCCGAAATCGAGATTGAGCATGTGCGGTCCGACTGGGAAATCCAGATGACCAACACCGACGGGGCACTGGTCGAAACGCCAGTGGAAGCCTAGAGACACAAGGAACAGCAGCGATGAGCGAGAATATCACGGTCGGCAAGCAGAAGCCCGCCACCTCAAGTACGAAGAAGGCCGAGCGCGAGCTGATCATGTGCGTGGTCGTCTTTGCCGTCCTGTGGCATGTGGCCCTGGTCATCACCACGGGCCTGTCGATGGGCGATTTCCAGGACACCCTGCGGGCCCTTCTCGACACGGCGCTCCGTGGCAAGACCCCGGTCGAGGTCGGCGGCAACGCCCGCGATGCGTGGGCTTGGCCGGTCGCCGTGTGGGTGGCCCTGTCGGTCTTGTTCCTCGCCGCCTACATCGCCCTCCAGCACCAGATTAAGGTCCGCCGCGAACGCAAGGCCGGAATCCACGCGCCGGCCAAGAAGAAGGGCAAGAAAGCCGACCACGGCCTGTCCACAGCGAAGGAAATGCAGCAGCGGATCAGCGGGCCGGAAAAGGCCGAGCTGGCGCCACCGGTCTTCACCTACATGGGCAAGGCCATTGGTGTCAGGGCAGAAGACACCGCGTGCGTGATCGCCCCGCCGCGGGCCGGCAAGACAACGTTTATGGTCGCCGGTCAGGTCGTCGATGCCCCGGGAGCTGTGATCACCACCAGCACCCGCCCCGATGTGCTGCGCCTGACCGCCGGGGCACGCCAGGACAAGGGCCAGGTCTACGTGGCCGATTTCGACGGACTATCCAACTACCCGGACAAAGTGCGCTGGAACATGGTGGCCGGCTGCGAAGACGACCAGGTGGCCAGCGAACGGGCCTCTGCCATGGTCAACGCCATGCCCCGCAAAGGACCGCCCTCATCGGCAGAAGGCCACTTCAACACCGGCTGCACCATCATTCTCGAATCCCTGCTCCACGCCGCTGCGCTCAAGCAGGGTGGCACCATGCGCGACGTGATCGCCTGGTCCCAGGACTTCCAGAATCTCGAGCCCCGGAATCTCATCGAGGACCATTCCCCCACGGTGAAGCTCTGGGCCGCGAACCTGGACGAATGGTGCCGTGACGATAACCCGGACACCATCGGCAACACCAAGACCACCTTGGGCAAGATCACCGGGCCGATGAAAAACGAAAAAGTCCTCTCGATGCTCTGCCCCGTTCCCGGGGACCCGGGTATCGACACCACCCGATTCACCGACAAGGGCAACACGCTCTATTGCCTGGCGCGCCCGTCGATGAATGCCTCCACCGCCCCGATTGTCACTGCCCTGGTGGAAACCATCACCCAGGCCGCCGTCCGTGCCTCGGGCCGCACCGCCAGCGGCCGGCTGGCCAAGCACCTGTCGTTGATCCTGGACGAGGCACCCAACACCTGTGCACTGCCCTCACTGCCCTCGCTGATGTCCGAAGGCGGCGGCAACGGCATTCATACCTGGGTGTTCGCCCAGTCTCGCTCACAGCTGGTGGCCCGCTGGGGCGAGGACGGAGCGGAAACCATCGTGCATTCCTCGGCCGCCCGCGTCATTTTCGGGGGAATTTTCGATACCCGGTTCCTGACGGAAATTTCCGATCTCATCGGCAAGGAGTGGGTCCTGCACACCAGCTCATCGACCAACAGCGGCAAGGACGGCGGCTCCGGGGTCAGCGTCTCGAATCAGAAGCACCTAGATCAGAAGATGCGCCCGGACCAGATCCGCAAGCTGCCCCAGGGAAAGGTGCTGCTGGTCTACCGGGAAATTGAAGCCGTGGTGCAGATCATTCCCTGGTGGAAGCGCCCGGACGCGAAGCGGTTCCGTGATTCCCGCCTCTGGTGCCTGGGGCAGGAAGGCATCGAGGCACAGGACGCCTCGGCCATGATCGCGGAACAGGAAGCCGAACAAGATGAGATGGAGGCCGCCATCGAGGCCGGCGCTTCCACTGAATCGGACGAGGAAACGGCATGAGCCAAGGCACGCCCGAACCCCTCGAAGACGATGAGCAGTACGACGGGCTGGAAGAGTTGCTGGCCGGGATCCCGGAACTCATCCGACGCCTGGGCGAGACGGAAGAAACCGTGGCGGCCCTGGTGGAGGAACTGGCGAACTACCCCGCCGGCGGCCCGTGGCTCTGGGAAGGGCTGGAGCCGGGGGCACAACGCGCCCTGTGGATCGAACTCGATGCCTTTGTGACCTGGCTACAGAACCGCATCCTCTCCCACCACGCGAGCAAGGAGGGCTGGATAGCCCCCTGCTGGTACAAACACCCGGATGCGGTGGAACAACTCACCGCGCTCATGGTGGCCCACAAGGCCAGCTACCACCCGAAATCGAAGGGGCCAAGCCATGCCCTGGTGGACTGGTTCCAACGGTGCTTGTGGCCCACGATGGACACCCTGAAACAACGCCAGACGTTCAAGCAATGCTTGCAAAAGCGCGAGCATGAAGAACCCTACGCGCCCGGGATGAACCTGGTGGCCAACGACAAGGATTTCACCGCGTTCGTGGATGCCACCGTGCCCGAGGCACCGGCTGCAGCCGGGCCCAAGGCCCCGGGGCCCGTCCCCGAAGACCCGGAAACGGGCCTTCCACAGTGGATGGTTGACCCGGGAACCGGGGAAATCATCGAGCCGCCCGCGGGCGACGAACCACCCGACCCGGAAGCGGAGTATGCCCGGCATGGCTAAGGGAAAAGGAGGATGCCTGGGTGTGTTGCTGCTGCCCCTGACCGCCGTGGTGCTGACCTTCGGGCTGATCCTGATGGTCGCCCTGGGGACTCCCGGCAACGCTGAGGCCAACGGGATCTGCGCCACCCCCGGGCTTCCCCCGGTGGCGAAGCCGGCCGGGGCCAAGAGCGTGGCCGGCTTCTCCGGGGACCAGCTCAAGAATGCCGGGCAGATCATGAGCGCCGCCGCCGATCTGGGCCTGCCGGTGTCAGCGCAGATCCTGGGTGTGCAGGCCGCCATCGGCGAATCCACCCTGCGTGTGATCGACTTTGGCGACGGTGCCGGCCCCGACTCCCGCGGGCTGTTCCAGCAGCGCGACAACGGGGCCTGGGGGTCCTATGCGGACCGCATGAACCCCCGGATTAGCGCCACCAACTTCTTCAAGGCACTCCAGAAGGTGGAGGGCTGGGAGGACCTGGAGCCGAGCCAGGCCATTCACCGGGTCCAGCGCAATGCAGACCCCCACCACTACAAGCCGTTCCGCTCCCCCGCGGCCTCCATCGTCAAGGCCTTGTCGGTGGAAAAGCCGGGCGATGACCTGGGCAGCGAATTCGATGACATTGACCCCAACGGTGATTGCAAGGAAACCTCTCCCGATGCCGAAACCATTGGCGACCTAGGCTCCGGGAAGTGGGTCCACCCCCTGCCCGGTTCGACGACGACCAGCCGGTTCGGTCCCCGTAACTGCCCGGCCGGTGCCATCTGCAACTCCAGCACCTCGGACCACAAGGGTGTCGATTTCGCCAAGGGCGGGGGCGCTTCAATTCTTGCGCCCACGGATATGAAGATCACCGTGGCCGAGCAGGGCCAGGGCTGGAAATCCGCCTACGGCACCTATGTCATTGCCAAGCAGATCCAGAAGCCCGGGCTGGTCCTGGAGTTCCACCACCTGGTCCATGGAAGCCTGTTGGTCAAGGCCGGGGACACCGTGGCCGCCGGAACACCGCTGGGAACCGAAGGCACCACCGGAAACAGCACCGGGGTCCACCTCCATTTCCAGATCGCCACGCCCGATGCCCCGGCCGACGCCCCCACATTGAAATATGTGATTGACCCCGTGCCCATCCTCAAATCCAAGGGAGTGCTCTAATGCCCCGTTTCAAGAACCCCCATGCCACCGGCTCCACGACACCCGGTTCCAAGAGGCCCGGGCGCGGTGCCGGCCCGTGGTCCACGGCCGTTGCCTTCTCCTGTGCCGGACTGGCCGTGCTGGCCATCGCCGGCTGCGCGCAGCTGCCCGGCAACGCCGAGGGCGCCGGCCAGGTTTCTCCGACCGTGGAGGCCCCGGTCCCGGTGATCGAGAGCCCGGAAGAGGTCGCGGTGAAGGTCATGAACCTCTTTGCCCGGCCCGATGAACCGGAGCAGCGCTGGCACGCCGAGATACGCCCCTATCTGGAGAAGGAATATGCCATCGAGGCCGAGTACATCGACCCGGCAAGAATCCCGTTCGACAAGATCCTTTCCGGTCCGGTGATGGACGGTACGGAGCATAATGAGCAGGTTGTAACGGCTGATTTCAAGACCGATGCCGGGACTTGGTATGTGGAGCTGCATCAGAATGAACTCGGTGGGAAGTGGCTCGTCGGTGGCATCCACGAACTGATCAAGCAGTAGAGATGAAGAGGCAGTGACCGCTTAGAAAAATAACCGGTCACTGCCTCTTCATCTCTAGCCAACGAATATGGCTATGTGGAAACCCCTGCCGGCATTCGGCGTAAACACGGACCAATTCCATACTGAGGTCAACAACCCAACAAAAGTTCCGAACACTGGGGCCAAAAAATCTAGACCAATATGGATAAGCCCGCTGATTCTTTAAACATGCACCGCACTAGGATGCCTTTATCTATTCGTATGTCCTTTCGTGGCTATCCGAGGCCGAGCTGCACGAAGATGAACCACACGAGCATAGGGACAACTGCGATCATTGCGATGGCCCAGAGGAGGAGAGCGCGGAAGAAGAGTCGTTCGTCCTTTGGTGGGGCACTAGCCATGAGGAGCGCGCCGCTGGTGGACATCGGACTAACATCCACTACCGAAGAACTGATGGCAATGGCGGTGACAACTCCGATTGGGCTGAGCAGCGGGTCCAGGGAAATAGGTGTAACAATGGGACTGATTACTCCAAGTGTTCCGGTGGTCGAGGCGAAAGCAGAGACTATAGCGACAACATAGCTCGTAATCAGTGCTGCAATTGATCCGTTACCGAGGCTAGCGATACCGGCCTCGAGTTCTTTCAACGCGCCCATCTCTTCGAGCATTCCGACATAAGTGACGATGCCTGTTACGAGGATAATCGCGTTCCAAGGCAGCCCCTCAATAGCAGGCTTTTGAACTCCGGGCTTGATGCAGATCAGTGCGATAGCGATGATCAGGGACGCAACGCCAACATCCAAACTGAAAACCGTGGTTAGAATCAGTAGGGTTCCCACCCCGGCAAGCGTAAGGATCCTCATAGGAGTCGCGTCCACTTTCACCGGTGCCCCGAGTGAAACTTCGATATCGGGTTGCGTGCGTGGGTCGGCTACAGCGACTCCGGTTTGTGTTCCGGTTGTCGTTCGGTACTGACCTGCGTCATGACCCACGGAGTCATCGGCCAGAGTGGTCCTAAGAGCAGTCCCGCTGCTGGTTGATTCTGAGCGGGGGAGAGGCCGTCCGCCACGCCTGTTCATAATGGCCTGGATAGCGACGTAGGCGATGAAGGCGAGGATAGCGTTGAATATGAAGCAGTAGAGGAAGAGCTTCAGGGAATCTCCGGAGGCATCCGCGTTATCGAGCATCACATTGGCTAGAACACCAAAGGGGTTGACCGGAGAGAAAGCACCAGCGTTGGCTCCTTGGACGATGACTAAACCCATTGCGAGCGTACTGATCCTGAACCTAGAACCCAATGCCAACGCCACAGGTGCCACAATAGCGATCGCCGCAGGCGTGAATGCTCCTGCTGAAGCCAAGCCGGCGGTCAGAAGAAACATTAGTACCGGCACTAGGAAGCGCCGGTCTCCGGCGAGTCGCTCGGCCCAGTACGCGAGTAGATCGATCGTGCCGGTGACGCGCACGATTCCAAACAGCAGCGTAGCTCCAAGAAGGATGAAAAACAGGCCGCTGGGGAATTGTGCGATGACGTCTTTGATGGGCATCCCAACAACGAGACCTCCGACGGCGAATGCTGCTACTAATGCAACGAGGCCTGCGTTGATGCGCGTAAATGAGCCGAGAGCAAACGCCCCAATCAGAACGAAGAATGCGATCAGAGACAAAGACATGGTGACTCTCCCCTAAGCACGCCGAGAAGCAACAGGTGCGTAGGCTCCGGAGAGCAGACCCCCAGCTCCGGCAATTGAAGGTTCATGTCCGAGCGCTTTCAGGATCTCGTACGCAGTTGCCGTTGCGGCCGTAATGACGGGTATTCCCAGCAGATCCTCTGCTTTCTGGACCGCAGGTAGTGATGGCATCTGCACACATGCCGAAAGAATCACGGCATCAATACCCTCACGATTGAGGCCTTGAGCAATCATCGGAAGCTTCTGTGGATCCAATGCACCAACGGCTAGATTGTCATCAACTTCTAAGCTGATCGCATCGACTACCTCTATGCCGGCACCTTCGATGTACTCACGCACCATTTGGGTAAGGGGCAGCATGTAGGGCGCTACCATCGAAACCTTTCGTGCCCCGATTGATTGCAGAGTACGCACTAGTGCGCCGGCACTGCTTGAAACCGCAGCAGGGTGACCGTTCTCCTCAGCCGCGGACGCAATGATCTTTTCTGATTTTTCATGGGAATTGGGGCCCTGCGCCATCACCGCCACGAGACAGGCGTAAGCGATGACATCGACGGCGGCGTCAGAAACCGCACGAGCGCATTCCCCCGCTTTATCCACCATGGCCAACAGTTCCTCGCGGTTGACGTTCTTCAGTGCAGCACGCGCGGAGTGGAAGGTGTAATGATGACCGGTGGCCTCTGACTGGCGGCGGAACAATTCCGGAAGTTCCGTTTCCATAGTGGTGTTGGAGCTGGGGACAATGAGTCCAATTCTGGACGTTTTGGCATCCTTCTGTTCAGGGAAAGTTTCGCAAGTAACGGCTGACATGTTCACGGGTTCTCCATTGAAAGCGCAGAATCATAGTGGGAAATCCCACTCTGTAAGTTGTGAACTCAGTATGCGGGTTATTTGTCGATTGTGTCAACTACGTCACACTACGGACACGAGTGATCTGGAATAAGCAACACCGCAGATGCACAGCGAGGTAAAGTCAGGGCTTATGGAAGCAAAGAAAGCGTCTGCAGCCGCGCCGATTCTCGTACTGCAGAAAGTGGTCCAGATTCTTGACTGTTTCACTGTGGAGGATCCTGAACCGACATTGCAGCAACTGATCAAGAAAACACGACTGCCGTCCAGTACATGCCAACGACTGGTTCAGAACATGGTCCGAGAAGGATTTCTAGACAGGGAAGACGACCGTTACCGCATCGGAATCGGTTTGGTTCGTTGGGCTACTCCAGGCACAGTCGGGCTTGATGTCGTTCGTCTCATCAAACCGATCCTTCAGCGACTGAGGGATGAGACCGGTGAGAGCGCCTGTCTCTACACCAGAGACGGAGCTTTTCGAACGGTTGTGGCTGTTGCTGAGACACGACATGTCGTAATGCGCCCATTCATGGTTGGGCAAGTGATGCCAATTCATGCTGGTGCACCTGGGAAGATCTTTTTGGCATACGATCCTGAAGCCTGGGATGCGCTGAGGGACTTGCCATTGACAAAGTTTGCTCCCTCAACCCCGGACAAGCTAGAAATCCTTGAGCGGCAAGTGGAAACTGCTCGCGAACAGGGCTTTTATGCTGCCTTTGGCGAACGCCATGAAGATGTTGGCTCTATCAGCGCCCCCGTATTCGGTCATATGGGGGCCCTCACTGGTGTTCTAGGTTTGGGGTTCCCAACGCAGCGGGTCGGCCCCAACGACGTTGAACGACTCGGCCCCATCATCGCCCGCTATGCGGTTGAGGCTAGCAACGCATTGGGATACTCGAATCCAGATATATAGATGTCTGGCCCACAATACAGTGACGGTCAACACAGGTCGATAGCATTGGCCGCGAACCTTGGGATACTGGCTGTGCGGAAAAAACACATCGGGGCTGTCGATTGATGATTGACTGGACAGATGACTTCGCACTTCTACCGCCCAGCAGAGGGCCACCGGCTTCCGCACGATCCGTTCAATGCAATTGTCGGGCCGCGTCCGATCGGTTGGATTGGGACACTTTCCCCTGCTGGAGTTCGCAATCTCGCCCCGTACAGCTTCTTCAATGCCTTCTCCTACAAGCCACCACTCATTGGCTTCTCAAGTACGACCCGCAAGCACACCGCGCTCAACGCCGAGCTGAGCGGTGAGTTCACCTGGAACCTGGTCACGCGCCCCCTTGCAGAACAAATGAACGCAACGTCAACGACGGCCGACCTCGATGAATTCGTCGCATCCGGCTTGGAAGCCGCCGATTCCGTTGATATCAGTGCACCGCGCGTCGCCGCCTCACCAGTAAGTTTCGAGTGCCGGGTCAGTGACATCATCCCGCTGCGCGGTGCAGACGGGCACGCTTCCACCGGTGTACTCACGATCGGGGAAGTCATCGCGGTGCACATCGATGAAGCCATGATTCCCGAGGGTATTTATCAGACAGCTCTCGCCCAACCTGTCCTGCGTGCAGGTGGGCCAAGTGCCTACTTCGAGATCCTTGCCGAGGGCCGTTTTGATCTCGTGAGGCCACGCTAGAACTTCAGCAACATATAGAGAGCAGACCAGACAGCTTCTGTGGCTTTCTTGGGTCCGTCAATCGAAGCCGAGCGTCGCGTCCGCACGGGAACCTTCACCGGGTCATTGATCGATGAGAGGGCGAGCGTGGACGTCATACGCAAGCCGATAGCTACCGCCCTGTCGGTATTGGCCCTGTCCATGCGGACACGTCCGCCTCTACAGGTATAGCCAATGTTCTAACAGCAGCGCTGCATATGCCCGTTGTTCTTGAGGCACGGATCAGTCGTGGGAAAGTTCGTGTTCTAAAGATGTGCCCTCTCAGAAGCAGCCTGGGTTTCCTCAGCGCTTCAGCTGGCATCGATGCCCCAATCCTCTGGCCGGAGCTTGTCGAATAGAGGGGCCTCTCGTGCCCCACAATAGCGGCATGGTGAAAATTTTGATACGACCCGAACTCACAAGATGAGGTTGAATGCCCGCGCTGCAACGGCCGCGGTGTATTCGGACTCATGGACAGCATGTGTACGTTCTGCCGCGGCAATCAAGTTGTCGCCACAGAATTCGCCGAGGAGTACGACCGAACTCACAAGATGAGTTCTAGGACCACCACTAGGCCTCGATCCACCGACCCACCCCTGACCGCCGTTTAATTTCGGTGGCTAAGGCGGGTTCGTGAGAGCGTGGCGGACCTCGATGACCAGTTCGGGACGGATTGTGAACTCGTCAAATATCCGATGCTAAGGCTGTGCGGTGTCTCGGTAACTCGTTACCGAGACACCGCACGAGGCTCAGACACAGCCTTGGATTGTAGAGGTTTGCGGTGTAACGCTTGCCGTGTACGCGCCAATGTCATGATTTCCAGGATGTCTAGCGGCTGTAGCGGGGGCCGCGGTCCTCCCCTTGTTTCGGCCCGTCGTCCGTGTCACGTCGTTGCAGCCGTTTCCGTTCGGCTGCTTCCTGGTAGGCGCGCAACGTGCGACGGGTCTCCGTGGCCTGGTTCACCGGCTCTTGTTCCTGTCCATCGTTCTTGCGTTCACGGCCATCGGCCTTGCGGGCTTTCTTAATGGCTGCCACGGCTTCCTGGTATGCCTGGGACTTCTCGACCGGGGCTTCCCCCGGGCTCTGCCGTGAGGCCTTGAGGCGGCGGGAGAGTTCGGCAATGCGTTCGGCGCGGGCCTGTTCGGCGGTGAGGGTGGAGTCCTGAGCGCGTTGGGTCCGTAGGTGGTCGATGACCTGCTCTGCCGGTGCCTGTTCTTCCACCAGCCGGGTCTCCACCTCGGCGGCCTCGTGCATCAACCGTGCGTCGTCGCCCGAGAGGGGTTCTCGGGCGGTCTGCTGGGTGTACTTGTGCATGGCGGTGATCCTCGCATTCAGTTCGTCACCGAGAGCCTTGTCCCGGTGGTCGGCCGGGATCGCGGTCGCCTCGGTGACAGGGATGCGGTAGGTCTGGCGATACACGGCGACCTCGGCGGCCAGACGACGCCACTGCTCCTGGCGTTGCATGTCGGAGGGCACCGGGCCCAGCGCTTGGGCCCAGGCCGGCGGCTCGGCGGCCAGCTCGGAGCCAAGCCGGTTGAACTGGGGCACCATCTCCTGGCGGCGTTCCAAAAGTTCCTGCCTCCACAGTCCCGGGGTGTCCCAGTGCGCGGCGGCATCGGCGGGGGCCACCCAGTCGGGCAACCCGTCGGGGATGACCGGGGCCGGGCGTTCGGGCAGGATGCGTTGGCGGATGAGTTGTTCGCGCTCGATCCTCTCCATGATGTGGCCGGCCTGGTTGTCGCGTTCGGTGCCGCCGCGCTGTAGCGTCTCGCGCAGCAAGGCGGCCTCGGGCAGTTGCTCGCGGACCTGCTTCTCGCTGTTCAGCTTCCACAGTTGCCAGGACAGGGCCACGGATTGGTTTTCGGGGTCCGAAGGGATCTGGCGGTCACGTTTATCGGCCGCGGCCTTGATCCGTGCCTCCAAGGCATTGTCACTCAGGTGCCCATAGAGGCGCTGGGTCCAGGGCTTCTGACCGGCGTCGCCGGTGTTGGGTGTGGTGCCGGGGTCTTGGGACAGGACATTGCCGGCGCGGATCTTGTGCTCGGCCGCCCGCTGGGCCAAAGCGGCAAGATGGTCATCGGAGACGTTGGCCAGGGGCCGAACACCTGTGGCCAGGTCCAGGGTGCCGGCGGTCTCGGCTTCGAGCCGCCAGACCATCACGGCGGAATTGTCCTGGGCATCGTCGAAATCCCGCTCGGCGTATGCGCCGGCCAACGCATCGGAGACGTTGACCCCGGCCTTTTCGGCAGTGACCATGGTCCGTGCCAACGCTTCCCAGGCGGGTTCCTCAATGAGCCCCTGCGCGTCACTGTCGCCCAGGGAGCGACGGGCCAGGGTCTTCATCCGTTCCATGTTGGCTTGCTCATCGATATCGATGTACGCGGCCGACTTCTGCGGGATCGAACGCGCTTGGGCGCGGGCGGCGGCCGCGAGCTCGTGCGCGGTGAGGTTGGTGTCGTGGTTCGCTGCCACGGACTCCAACAGCCCGTCGAGCGTTTCGCCCTCCACCAAGGCACCATAGAGATGGTTCGATTCCCGGCCACGGGAGGCTGCCACATAGGCCAGGGAGCGGGTCAGCCCGGAGGAAAGCATCGCGTGGGTCGTATCGCACGTCATGCCCTGGGTGCGGTGGATCGTTGAGGCGTAACCCAGCATCGTCGATTCCTGCACGTAGGCACCCGGAAGCGTGGTGGACCCTGCGTGGTCCCGGTGCTTCACCGAGAGGCTGCCGTCCTCGTGGACGCCGGTCACGGTCCACACATCGTTGTTCTTCACGAAGTCCTTGCCCTGGTTCAGGGACATGCGGCGGTTGTTCTTTCGGGTCACCACCACGTCCCCGACGTGGGCGGTGAGCCCGTCGCGCAGGCAAGCGCCGGTGCCTTCGCTGATCTGCCCGGTGGCCATCCGGTACGACTGGGCGCGGGCGTTCAGCTCGGTCACGGTGTTGTTGTCGAAGGCCATCATCACCGAACTTTTTCCGGCGTTGGTGTCCTTCTGCCAGGCCAAGAACACCTCGGCCGTCATGGTTTCGACGTCTCCCCCGACGATGCGACCGTTGGTGCGGTAGAACGTCCACGGATCATCGGCCCCGATGCTCGGCGGCTCGCGCAGTGCCAGGGTTGCCGCTGCTTCTTCCTCGTTCGCGGTCCCATCCGGGTTGCGGAAGCGGTGCAGATCCTCCAGATGCACGGCCCCGGCCTCGTTGCGGATCAGGCGCAACGCACCACCGGAACCAACGGCCGAAAGCTGCTGGTCATCACCCAGCGCACGGACCACAGCCCCGTGCTGCTCGGCAATGGTCACCGCCTGGGCAAAGAGCCCGGTTCCGACCATTCCGGCCTCGTCAATCACGATCACATCCCCGGGCGCGGGGATGATCGCATCTGCCGATCCGGTCCGGTGTGCCAGGACAAAGGAGTCAATGGTGGTCGCCGCGGCTCCGAGTTCGCCGGACATTACCGCGGCCGCGGCGGCGGTGGGGGCCAGGCCAATGACCTTCCCGCCGGCTTCCTTGACGGTATCGGCTGCCAACCGCAGCGCGGTGGTCTTGCCGGCACCTGCCGGGCCGACGCCCACACGCAGCAGCTTGTCCGAGCACGCGAATTCGCGTGCCATGGCCAGCTGCCCGGCATCGAACGTCTTGCCCTGTTTCAGTAGGGCGCGCTCAAAGGCTTCACCGGTCGCGGCCGGGATCACCTGCTTCTGTGCTGCCTCCAGCAAGCGGTCTTCACTGTGCAGGACACCGGCAGAAGTGTAGATTGCCCGGTGTGCCTTGGCGTATTTGGAGGACCCGTCAAGGCGGGTCAAGGAGTCCACGAGGGGTGCGCGTTCGGCGGGGGTCAGTAGCAGTGAATACTGGTCGATGGCGCGGGCTTTGACCTGCTCCAGGAGGTCCGCCGGGATGGCCACATCCCCGAACCGGGAACCCAGTAGGCGACGGGTTTCGGCGTCGATGTGGTGTTCTCCCCATGAGCCTCGGGAACGTTCAAGCACGCCGATCACGTGCTGGGCTGCCTGCGCCGGATCGATTTCATCGGCGGTGGTGACCATCCATCCCGGGGCGTCCTTGGCCGCCTTGATCCGTGCATCGAAGCGGTGTTCCCTGGCCGCGGTCAAGGCCTTCGGTCCTACGGTAACGCCCTCGACCTTGCCCAGGTCCCGGGTCCATTCCTGGACCAGCACGGAGAGCTGTCGGGCTTCCTTCTTCACTGGCCGCGTCGTCAGCGTTGCTTGCTGGGCCAGGTCGATCATCTGTTTGCTGTTGGGGGCATACCCGTGGTCTTCGGTGAACTTTTCCACCAGTTCGTCAAGCGCCGGTTTGATCGCCGTGCGCCTCGAGGAAGCCGCTTCGATAGCCGCGATATCGACCCCGGCAATCTCCATGATGGGACGCTTGCCCGCGACCTGGCGTTCGATCAAACCCACGCCTAGGCGTTCGGTGATTTTCTCCATGACCTTGCGGTTGTAGAACTCGGATACGGCGACCCCGTACTGGTGCAAGGGTTGCCCGTCGAGGGATGACCATTTGCCGTCCTTGCCCATGACCTTGTTGGAAACCACCACGTGGTCGTGCAGCTGCGGGTCCCCGTTGCGGGAATCGTAGTGACGGAACTTGGTGTAAACCAAGCCGCCCTCAACGTCCTCCTGGCGGACACCGTTTCGTCCGCGCCGGGTGTACACGGCCTCGGATTCAAGGAATGCCATGGCCTCTTCAATGGCTTCGTGGTGGGCTGCCTCGATGGCCTTCCTGGCCTCGGTGCCACCCACGGCCCACAGCACGGAGGCGGATTTCGCGGGGGCAAACACGAGGTCGTAACCGGCCACGGCCTGCGCGGCCGGCTTCGTCTGGGCGGTGATAAACCTGCCAAGTTCTTCCTTATCCTTGGGGTTCCGGGAGTTCAGCTCACGGAAGTAAATGGCACCCACGCGGGAACGGATCAGGCGGCGGTCATCGGGCCCTGGTGCGCGCTTCTCAAGTCGTTCGAAGTCGCCCATGGCGGTCTTGATGCGTGCCGAAAGAACGTTGTCGCCCTGCTCGAAGCGCTTGTATCGCTGGCCCAAACGAACGTCGGCTTTGGGGTCCTCGGCCAACAGAGCTTCTGCGTTGGGGTGGAGGCCTTCACCGAAAAGTGCGGCCATCTGCGCTTCGGTGACTTCACCGTCAACGCCAAGAAGCGAAATGCCGGCACCGCCCCATTGGCCGGGAGGGTTCCCGTCTGCGGTGTAGTAATCGCCAAGCTGACGGTCGGCTGCGCGATACTCGTCCGCGCTGGCGACCTCTCTGGTGTAGTACTGATACCCGTCCCCAGCGCTGAGCTTGTGGAGGGTCATCATGCACTCATCTTAGCGCGAACCCCCTAATTTATCGATGATGCAAGAGGTGTGACAGATAATAGTCGTTTCCTGATTCGAGGGACGAAGAAAACAGTTCGGGATTCGCGCTATGATCAGGCCATCAAGGATTTGATGCGGTTCTGCACATGAGAATGGGCGGTGGGTAACGTGCATTTCGTTATCCACGGTTCGTTCGATTGTGTAGAACCGCAGGTGGTGGGTTATCCACCTGGGTGCGGGAAAAGACCGGAGGACTTGATCTTTTGCCGTGCACCTGTGGGCAACCCACCACACCAAACAGTCCGGGCGAAGAACGGTCCGCCCCGCGCGTCGAAGATGGCGCGCCCGCGCCCCGCGCGGGGTCGTTTTCACTGACCGTTAGGTTTCACGGAAGAGGAATGACATGGCAGCGCCACGCAAGTCAGCACAGCAGGTTGCGGCACGGGAGAAGGCGCGCCAGAAGGCAGCCGACTTCACCGCCCGACACGAGGAACTCATCGAACTCGCCGCGAAGTTCATCGAACTCGACGAGGCAGCCAACGAAACTGAGACGGCAGCGCAGGAAAAGGCGCAGAGAATCATTGCCCAGGGCAAGGCCGACGCCGAAGCATCCCGCAAGGAATCCGGCAATGTCATTGCCCGGATGATCGACACGGGGGAATCCAAGAGCGCGGTCGCAGCGCGTCTGGGCATCAGCTCCGCGACGTTGAAGAAGTATCTTCCCGTCGCTGATTCCGCCGCTAGTGTTTCCGAACCCGCCGAGGCCTAAAACAGGGTTGGCCTAGAACAAGGTGGGTGTCCGGGTCGTGGTTGTACCGTATGGCCGCGATCCGTTCCTGGTTCCACCCGTTGGCCAGCAGCTCGTCACGCAATCGCCGCGACCGCTCCGCCTGGGCGGCACGGCCAACGCCCCAATATCGCAAGCTCGTTCCATTGCTGTGGCGTCCCTTTTTGATCCGGTCGAGGATTTTCGCATGAAAGCTCCTCGTATCCAAACCCCATCCGTTCGATGGCCCCGTTGCGGAAATTGCTCACCACCACGTCGGCTTCGGCAATGATTCGGCGCAGGACCGCGCGCCCTTCCTCTTGCCAGGTGTCAACGGACAGGCTGCGCTTGTTGCGGTTGATCGAGAGGAAGATCGGGTTGTCTTGGCCGCCCCGGTCAGGAAAGGAGTTGCGTGCGATGTCCCCGGCACCGGGACGTTCGATCTTGATGATGTCAGCACCGAAGTCCCCGAGCATTTGGGTGGCGCTTGGACCCATGAAGACCTGGGTGAAGTCAACGACGGTGATCCCTGCCAGGGGAAACGTCAGGGCTTCTTCGGTCTGTTCTTCGCAAAGATCGTTGGGGCAACTGCCTGGATAACTCGGTGATGGAAAACTTCTTCGGACACCCAAAGGAAGAGATATTCCACCGCCAGGAATCCACCGACACCGGTGGATTCATTGCCGAGCTTGAAGGATACATTCGTTGGTACAACTTTGAGCGCATATCGTTAACGCTGCAGGGCCTGAGCCCGATGGAATATCGGGCCCAGGCCCTGGCTGCGTAGACTCTTAGTTGCCGAGTCCAACTTTCGGGGTCTAGTTCATCATCACCCAATAACATTGGGTTTCTTCGTTCCGCGTTCTCACTCCCTTTTCTAGAGGCTAACGTTGAAGACCAGCGGAACTAAGGTATGCAGGACGATCATGATCAGCACCAGGGAGATCGTGTTCATCCACAAGCCGGCCTTCACCATCTGCTTGATGGTTATCTCCCCGGAGCCAAAGGCCACCGCGTTGGAGGGAGTTGCTACTGGGAGCATGTATGCGGAGCAGACTGCCATGGTTACGGCGATCGTCATGATCAGCGGATCCACACCCACGCCTACGGCTACCGCACCGAAGATCGGGAAGAAAGCGGCCGCAGTGGCTGTGTTCGAAGTCAGCTCGGTCAGTGCTAGTCCAACGATGATGACGGCAAGGACGATGGCCCAGTTAGGCAGGAAACTCAGTCCGGAAACCTGGGTTCCGACCCACTCTGAGAGCCCTGTGGCGGTGAACATCGCCGAGAGCGACAGTCCGCCCCCAAAGAGCAGTAGCAGTCCCCAGGGAACCTCTCGTGTGGCGGACCAACTGAGCAGGGCCTCACTTTTCGGGTTGTCACGGCGTTTTTCAGCTGGCACGATGAAACAGGCCACGGCGGCGGCGATCGCGACCTGGGCATTCGAGATCGATGCAAGGAACGGCAGGTACTCCTGGACCACTGCGATCTCTGCGATGAAGGGGATCGCCACCCAGAAGAAGATTGCGACCAGGAAGACCAGTGCGACTCGCTTTTCCGCAGTCCGCATCGATCCGAGGTTCTGGTGCTCCTCTCGGATCAATTCGCTTCCACCGGGGATCTCGTTTACCTCGGGGCGAAAGACAATCTTGGTCAGCACCAGCCAGCACACTGCCGTCATGACCACGGCAAGGGGCACCCCGACGAGCATCCACTGACCGAAGCCCATCTCGAAGCTCTGCGATTCCAACAGGTATGCCGTCATCAAGGCCATCGGCGGCTGGCCGATGATCGTCGCCATGGAACCGATGGTTACGCCGTAGCCGACGCCGAGGATCATGGCGGCGGAGAACTTCTTCCCGGAGGCGCGGCTATCGAGCTTCCGCACCAGCCCGATGATGGAGGAGGCGATCGGCACCATGATCACTGCGGTCGCGGTGCTGGACACCCACATAGAGATGAAAGCTGAGGCAATCATCAGGCCGAGGACGATTTGTGCGGGTTTGGTCCCCACCAACTTGATGGTCAGCAAGGCCACTCGCAGATGCAAGTTGGATTTCTGTGTTGCCAGACCGAGTATTACACCCCCCATAACTAGGAAGATGACCGAGTTGGCGTAGGGACTGGCTACCTCCTCCAGGGTTCCTGCTCCGACGAGTGGGAAGAGGATGAGCGGGAGCAGCGAGGTTGCCGGAATCGGCACGGCTTCGGTCATCCACCACAGTGCCATCCAGATCGCAATTCCGGCAATGGCCCGTCCTTCAAAGGTCAGACTGCCCGGAAGTAGCAGCGTCAGAACGAAGGCAACTATCGGGCCAGCGAGAATTAACCACCAATTCCGCCCGCCACCGGTGTCCATCGCATCCTTGCCTTGCGGACCCTCTTTCTCAACGGCGACGGCATTCTGTTGCCTACTCATATTTCACCCTCCGGGCTCTGTCTACACAGAACCAAATTATGTACGTCACATCATCGTGAAGATTTCAGAAGAACGACTAGACCAGTTCAGGGTTACCGTAGACTAGGTCTTTTTTTGCTTGAATAAACCGGCATGCCTGCAAGCCTGGGTATATGGGGTCTGACGCGCCAAACACTGTGTCTTTTACCTGGTCGCAGCGCCGGAACCAGAGGGTTGGCCCTCATCTATGCCCTTAGCCGATTGGCATTGGGGCTAACCGACGAACGTCTTTTTCGGAATTGCGGAGACGAAGGCGTCAGAGTGGAACCGTTCGGGGTCGAGCCCGCATTTGCGGGCGAGATCGTCGACTGCTGAGTGGACCATTGTTTCGCTGCCGCAGGCATACACCCTATGGCCGGTGAGGTCCGGATGGTCGTTCATGGCAGCCTGCTGCACCCATCCGGTGGCACCGTCCCAGTCACAATCGGGGCGTGAGAGAACGGGTGTGAACGAGAACCAGTCGAAGCGTTTGGCCGCAGCACGGAGAAGATCCATCTGGTAGAAGTCCTCGACACTCCGCGCACCCCAGTATAGGTGGACGGGGCGGGTCTTCCTGCGCGCGATGTGGTCGAGGATGATCGACCGCATCGGGGCGAATCCGGTGCCTGTGGCCAGCAGCAGGATCGGATCCTCGGAAATCAATCCCTCCTCAGGATCATCCGAGTCCTCGACGAAGAACTCGCCGAACGGCGCCTCGATCTCGACCGTGTCGTGGAACTCGAGCTGCTGCAGGATCCGTGCCGAGAACGCGCCACCTGCCGTGTGACGCACGTGCAGCTGCGCGAGGTCGTTGTGCTGGGGCGAGTTGGCGAGCGAATACGAACGGGTGTCGCCGTCGTCGAGGATCACGTTGAGGAACTGACCGGCCTGAAACGGCGTGCGCCGACCGATCGGGTACCGCAGATCGAGGATCGTAACGCTCGGGGCGACCTGACGGCGATGGTAGACGGTGGTGGTCAGGCGCTTGCGCTTGGGCACCGTGCGCGCCTCGATCCTCTTCGGCGCAATCTCGACGTCACCGACCGGCCGCGCGCGACACATGTGCACCTCGGCCGGGCCGCAGACGGCGCCGGTGCCCGGAACGTCGACCTCGCCGGACGTCAGGGTGCCGACGCATGTGTCGCACACGCCCTTGCGACACGAATACGGGATCACCCAGCCCGCACTCTCGGCTGCTTCCAAAATGGTCTGCTCCGGTGCGCACTCGAAGGCGACCTCGGAGCGTTTGATGCTGATGGTGTTCATGTCATTCCTTCCAGTCCGAATGGGCAAGTAAGCGCAGGGCCGACAGCACCGCGCTCGGGTCCGCCGTGCCGAGCCCGGCCTTGCCGAACACCGGCCCGTGCCCGACGCTTGAGAACGAGACGCCGGCACCGATCGTCACCGCCGCAGCATCGCGTCTGGCGACCGTTTTGATCGGAATGTGACCCTGGTCGTGATACATCGCGAGGTAGCCGTCGGCGTCGCGAGTCCCACCGAGCACGACGTCCGCACCGGTGGGGCCGACCGCGTCGATGCCGAGCTCGCGCAGCTTCGCCACCGCTGGCTCGGTGACCCGCGCGTCGTCGCCGCCGAATAAGCCACCCTCACTCGCGTGGGGGTTGATGCCGAACACGTGGATCGCGGGCATGCTGATGCCCATCCGGCGCAGCGCTGTGTTCAGTGCGACCCCGGCCGAGACCACGCGGTCCGGCGTGAGCTTCGCAATCGACTCCGAGAGCTGCTCGTGCAGGGTCACATGAGCGATTCGCATCCCGCCGCCGACCAGCATGAGGAAGACCTTCTCCTCCGGAATGCCCGTCAGCTCAGCGATGAGCGGCGGGTAACCCGCGAATTCGATGCCGGCCTGGCGTACCGCAGTCTCCGAATGCGGACAGGCCACCACCCCGGCATAGTCTCCGGATGCCGCAAGGCGCACCGCTTCGGTCACGTATGCGATCGTCGCTGTGCCCGCGGCCGCAGTCACCTTGCCGGGAGCGAAGTCGGCGGGCTTCAGCACCCCGACGTCGATGAAGTCGCACACCCCAGGTTCTGCGATCACACCCGGCACAGCGTCGCGCACCGCGAGCCCCAGCCGCTCGGCCGAGGGTGCGAAGACGTGTCGGTCTCCGACCACGACTGGAGCGGCGGCCCCGAGCGCGGCAACGGCCGCGGCGGCGATGTCGGCACCGCTGCCGTTCGGATCACCGATGCTCAAGAGCAGCCGATCGGCGACTGTCATAGCGGAAGCACCAGCAGCGTGTCGGTGCGGGAACTGTCGCAAACGACGACCCGGCGGGACAGCAAGGCCTTGCCGCCAGCGAGCGAATACTCGTCGAGGTAGCGACCGCTCGCGAAGACGTCGGTCGGGCCGTTGCCGGTGATCCGGATGACAAGGAAGGACGTCTCACTCGTCACTGTCTGAACATCCTCAGAGAGGATTGCGGGCTGGCCGAGCAGATGCCGGTAGGCGTGTGGCTCATAGATGTTGGCTTCCTTGAGCGCCGAGACCCGGTCGCGCAGCATCGCCTTGTTGTTGGCCCAGATGACGCCGGCGGGCAGTCCGCGCCGGTGATTGTCGGCGGTGGTGACCTTATAAAAGGCATCGTTCGTAAAGTGCTCGGGCCAGTCCTCGATCGGGCCATCATCGATCGCGCGTACATAGCTGGCCTGGGCTCGGCTGATCAGGGTGAAGGCGTCCATCACTCGCCCTTTCCGATCGTGAAGCCCATCGCTTCTCGATAGAACTTCCAGAAGCCCCGGATCGAAGCCTCGGTCACACGGCTCTCGCTGGAGATGGATTCGTCGCCGCCCATCTGCATAGTAGCGAACTCGGTGCTCGCACCCGCGATGCCGCGCTGCACGAAGCCGCCGATCGCACCGTCCTCCATCGAGACGAAGCCTGCCGGGCCGACGAGGTTGGACTGCTTCATCCGGATCAGCTGCTGTTCCTCAGTGTCGTCCTCGAATCCGAGGAGGGTCCAGTTTAGACTCGTGGATTCGACGCCTGTGGGCAGCACCTGGCGGACCGCAATCGAGTTTTGAATCTGCTGCAGCACGAAACCGGGGGCCACTGACAGGATCTGCAGGGTGATGTCGTCGCCAACCTCGCTGAAGCTGTCGACGAGCGACGGATCTTCGAGCTGATATTCAGCGTCAGAACGGATGCCTTGGTCCTTGTAGTGTTCTTCAGCCTCAGTCTCGCGGTTGTTGGCGGACCAGCTCACATGATGGGCCCCGTTGGGCGAGACGATGATGCCGCCCTTCTGGTTCAGCTTGTTGATGCCAAACGTGGTGAAGAACAGGTGCAGGATACTCGCGTGATAGGAGTCCTTGGTGTTCTCCATGTAGAGCTTCCAGTTGTTTGGAAGCGTTTGCGTGAAACGGCCGAGCACGACCGGCTTGCGTCCGCCGAGCACACGGTCGATGTGATCGAGGATCTCCATTCCGAGGTACTCCTCGATCTCCGGCACGTCATTGTTGAGACTGCCGAAGATGAGCCCATGAACGTTTGCGAGACGAAGCCGGCGAGGACCGTGCGCGGCCTTGCAGAAGCTCGACCCCATGCCTCCTTTTCCTTCAATTCCGTCCTCGAACGCGACCCCCGTGAGGTCGCCCTGCAGGTTGTAGGTCCAAGCGTGGTAAGCGCAGGTGAAGTCTTGAGCATGGCCGTATTGTTCCATCGCGATTAGAGAACCGCGGTGAGCGCAGCGATTCTCGAACGCGTAGATTTCGCCGTCGTGGTCACGCGTCACCAGGATGGGCTGCTCGCCAATGAAGGTCGCGCAGAAGTCACCGGGCTCGGCGAGTTCCGCCTCGAGGCAGAGATAGTTCCACATCCGGCCATGGAAGATGTTGCGCTGTTCGGCTCGGTAAACATCCTCGTCCTGGAATACCCAGTACGGCACCTCGGTGAGGTGCTCAGGCCAATGACGGGCGGACATATTAATTTCTACCGCTGTTGCGGTAACCTTCGACTCGATCACGCGTGCTCCTTTGATTCTGACGACACCGAATTGCGTTCGCTATCCGGACAGATGTAAGCTTTACGAACATATGGGATCGAATATAATAACCGAAGTCGCACATGTCAAGAAAGGACACTCTTATGTCAGAGGAAACGATGGCAGGCCTTGAGAAGGGCCTCGCCGTTCTGGAGGCGTTCGGCAAGGACTTCCCGAGGCTGACGATCAGCGATGCCGCGCGTGTGACGGGGCTAAGCCGAGCGACTGCGTTGCGATGCCTCAATACGCTCACCAAAGTCGGCTACACGACCTTCGACGGCAAGTTCTTCTCGCCCACGCCAAGGGTGCTCCGGATCGGCTCGACGTACACTGAATCGGCGAACCTCCCCCGGCTCGCGCAGCCGCACCTGAGTGCCATCCGCGACGCGATCGACGAGGCGGCATCGCTAGCAGTGCGAGATGGCGACAATTCGCTCTTCATCGCGCGCAGTGAGGGGTCACGACTGCTGCACACCGGTGTGCGCATCGGCACTCGGCTCCCGCTCTATGCGTCGTCAACAGGGCAGGTTCTGCTGAGCGCACTCAGCGAGGTTGAGCTCGCTGAGTATTTGAGCGCTGCGCCGTTCCCCGAGCGCACACCTCACACCCCGGTGAGCGCCGAAGCAATCGAACGCCGCGTCAAGGCCGCCCGCACCGACGGTATATCCATCGGTGACGAGGAGCTCGAACCGGGACTGCTCTCGATCGCCGTACCGCTGCGCGATGTGACGGGACGCGTCGTCGCGGCCATCTCGGTCAGCGCATCGACGTCGCGTACAACCACGGACGATCTTCGCAATCGACTGGGCCCGGTGATGCAGCAGCACGCGACGGAGCTAAGTCGCTTGCTCTAGACCGGCGGTTTCATGAGGGCCGGCGTCACTGACCGTCTGTAACGAGAAAAAGGGGACTTGAACTGAGAAAATAGAGGTGTCGAAGCTTCATTCCCACCGGTTCAAAGGGCCCCGTTTTTACGCCGTCCCCGCTTGAACGAGGGGATCCGCCAGGGCCTGCGGATCCTGGTGACAGCCCGCGCAGCCATGGCCGCGGACCGTACCCGTTCGGTCAACGCGCTCAATGCTTTGGTACGCGGCAATGCGCTTGGCATCGATGCCCGAGGGAAGCTCACCAGATCAAGGAGATCGCCGCCTGGCGCGAGCGCGAGGAAGAACTGGCATTGCGTATCGCCAGGACCGAATCGCTCCGCCTCGCCAAACACGTCCTGGACCTCGACAAGCAACTGAAGGGCCAACGAACAAAAGCTCGACGAGCTGGTCAAGGTCAGCGAGGCCGCGCCCCTGCTCAAGGAGAAGAGCTTCCGGGCAGTGGCCGCTGCTAAACCTGGTGGCGTGGTCCCACGAGGGACGGGCCCGCAGCGAGGCTTCATTCGCCTGTCTGGCGGGCGTGAATCCCTGCGTCATCCGGGAACACGGTTCGGCACCGGTTGAACCGGGGCGGCGACAGAAGGCTCAACAGCGCCCTCCACATGGCCGCGATCACCAGGATGACCTATGACCCCGAAACCCGCGACTACGTCGAGAAACGCCGTGCCGAGGGTAAGACCAACAAGGAGATCCGGCGTTGCGTCAAACGCTACCTGGCCCGCCGGGTGTTCCGGGTCCTGAACATCGCGGCCCAGACGAAAAAAGTCCAGGACGTGGTTTGCCAGACATAGTAGGGTCAACAAGGACCACTGGGAACTGGCCCTGGACCAGCACGGAAACGAGCGCCATGACGCATGGGTCATCGACGCCACCAGGGTCATCGAGCTGAAGAATTACCCCCCGCCCCCCAAACACGCGCCTGTATTTAACGGGCAGAACCGCTGCATCCTGGAGCGAAGGCATCGCTCTTTGACGTTGACGGGCACCGGGTGACGGCGTTCCTCACCAATGCCCCGCGTGACAACGTCGCTTTCCTTGATGCCCGGCACCTTGCCCGTGCCAGGTGCGAAAACCGGATCAAGACGCTGAAGAATTCAAATCTCGGAAAATTGCCCTTCACGGCATTTTCAGCGAACCAGCTTTTCGTCTGGCGAGTCTGCTCTCCAGTCGAACGCCGATAGGGCTTGGATTCGCTGCCGAATCCGAGCTGAGACCGCCGTACAACGCGTACGCGATTGCCGGGGATGGAGAGCACCGTGTGCAACACAAAATACACCCGGTCTCCTACGCGCCATGGAATGAGCACTTGTCCTTCGAATCCGGGGATGCGGTGGTTTCAACCCAAATCCAAGGCGCCAGGTGCGCCACGGTGATTTGCAACGACATGTGGCATCCGTCCATCCCCTGGTTGGCCGCACAAACCGGGGCCGAGGTGTTGATCGTGCCTGTGGCAAGCATCGAGGGAACGAATGCCGATCTCGTGCAACGGACGTGGCAGGTGATTCTCGAACACACGGCACTTCTGCTCCAATGCTATGTGGTCTTCATCAACCGTTGCGGAACCGACAGTGGCGCAACGTTCTGGGGGCGTTCCCGGGTCGTTGGGCCGGACGGAAAGATTCTGGTTCAAGCCGGTGCAACCGAGGAAACCCTCCAGGCAACGCTTGATCTCAAGACACTGCGCGCGCTTCGAGCGCAGTCGCCTGTGCTGGCGGAGTCCCGCCACGACGTGGTCGCCAACGGCCTCATCGGCCAGACTGCGAGTCCCAGAAACAAGAAAGGAAGAACCTCGAGTGTTTGATGTACACGTGCATGCCGCACTAGACGTGATCGGGAGAATCGGCAACGACGATGACATTTGCAGGGAGTACGCCAAGGCCGGATTTTCCGGATTTGTGCTCAAAGCGCACCACGAATCGACCGTGGGCAGGGCCGCATCACTTGCCAGGTCCTCGGGTTTGGACGTTGTCGGGGGTATCGCACTCAACAGGCCGGCCGGCGGCGTGAACCCGGCAGCCGTCGTTTCGGCACTGGAAAGTGGTGGAAGGGTGGTGTGGTTTCCGACTGCCGATTCCCATACCCAGGAGACCGCGGCGCTGCCGCGGCTGAGCGATCTGGATCCTAGGCTTGACCGCACCGTTCTCTCGGTACTCCCGGTGCTTGAGCCGAACGCTCGGCAGGCAAGCGATATTTCCCTGGTGTTGGATCTCATCGCTGAATACGACGCCGTGCTGTGCACCGGACATGTGAGCACCGCGGAGTGCGTTTGGCTCTTGGAGCAAGCGCAAAAACGTGGCATCAAGCGTTTCCTGCTCACACACCCCTCCTACACGGTGCCCGGGATGAGCGTCAGCGAGATAGCGGAATTGGCTGAACGGGGGGCATTCGTGGAGATCACCGCCTTCCAAATGTGGCATCAACCCGGCATGACCGCGGGCCACTTGGCTCGGATCGCAAAGGCCGCAGGCGACAAGTTGGTCTTGGCCTCGGACGCTGGACAGCCAAATAGTCCTTACCCGCCCCAGGCGTTGCAGGAGCTGGTTTCGGCGCTTCGAAAGGAAGGGCTGGATGAGGGTTGGCTGGTGGATGCTGCTTCAGCTGTCCCTCGTGCCCTCGTCCTGAACTGACGTCGGAGCCACAAGTGATAACCCAGCAAACAACCAGCCTGTGTCGATCGCATCTTTGCTGGTTCCAGCATTTTGTCGAGGTCCTTGACCGACCTTTTGAAGTCGATGGGTGGTGTTGTATCGAGCAGATCGCCCGCTTCCGGGATAGTCCCAACCGCACCGTACAGAAGACTCTTCCGGAATGGTCAGTCTTGACTGGGGGATCTCGCAAGCCGATCCCCCAACGCGACACCTGAACGTCAACAATCCGAGATGTAAAAAAGTTGAAAATTCAAGGAAGTTGGATTCGCACATGCCCCGCCCAAGAGAGTGTCCGGTCAAGGTAGCCTAAACGCTTTTCAATACAGCATTGGAGCGAACTCGTGATCTTGCAGAAGTGAAGTTCAAGTTGAGTCAAGGGACGTAGGGCAAGAACCGCTATAGATCCCCTTAAGTTTCTGATTTTGCTTCGTGACCTCCGGCCAGAGCTGGCGTTGGTCTGTGTATTTCAGCGTTCCATGCCAGCGTTTTTGCAGCGTTCTTTGCCACGCCATTGTTTTCCGACGACCCGAGCGAAGCTTTTCCGGCATTGTCGGAAACTGCTGAGGCCCGACAATGATGTCATTGCTGACATTCGATGTGACAACGACATTCCGGGAACAACGAGAGTGCCAGATATCAGATCTGTTTTCCGCAGATCTGACATCTGGCACTAATGAGGGTATGACGTTTTTATACGCGGCTGCTGATCTTGCTTTGTACCAAGTCGAGCGCCTGAACCAGGTATTCCTTGAATACGGGGTAGTTCTCGCTCATTGGGAAGTGACCGATGGCCTTCATCTCGATGAACTCGGCGTTCGGGATCTGGCTGGCGGTACGTGCGCCGTCTTCCGGTGTGGTGAGGTAGTCGTATTCGCCGGTCATCATAACGACTGCACACTTGTCGGTCTGGATCTCGTTGAGCTTGCCGCGCATGTCGTGATCCACCGAGTAGAAGTGCAGGTCACCCTTGAATGCTTCGGAACCCTGAGTGTAGTAGAACCAAGTCTTCCAACGATCGGCATCTGGTGACTGCGGGGCCATGAGATCCCAAGTGCCACTGCCACAAACCTGTGCAGCGTTGGCATGCGGGTGCTGCCACCAATCGAGGTAGAAACCTGGGGAGTAGTCGGCGCCTTCGACAGGAATGACGGCGTCAAAGCGGTCAGGGAATCGATGTGCCAGCTGCAAAGCTATGTTGCCACCGAAGGAGGAGCCCATGAAGATGGGGTCAACCAGATCAAGTGCATCACATAGCGCCACGATGAAGTTGGCATAGTGATCAGCGGTGAGTTGGTATTCCTCGGTCCACCATTCCGTGTTTTCTGGTGGATCGGATTTGCCGTGGCGTGGCAGATCGTAGGCGATCACTCGGTAGTTGGAGGTGATTTCCGGGTCTTCCAGAAGTCCTCGCCATTGGTGGTTGTGTGCGCCTGCGGTGTGCTGGCACACCAACGGTTGCCCTTCGCCGTTTTCCAGGTAGAAGACCTTGTACTCAAGGCCGTCTACATCAACGGTGACGTAGTGCCCGGTAACGGGTGAAATTTTGCTCATGTCAGGATTCCTCGTTTTTAGACGGGTGCGCCGGTGGAACGCAGCAGTTCGATCTGGCGGGTTAGGCAGCGCAGGTTCTGCATTAGCACCAGAACATCGCCTTCAAGCTTCATATCGCGCTGGAATGATGCCGACCAGATGCCGTGGTACATCGGTGCGGGAACGGGCTTGCCGAATTCTCCCCAGGTGTGGGCACTAGCTCGAATGGCGAACTGGTACGGCACCTCGATGGATCCTGGATCGACGGAGATCTTGACGATGGTGCCGGACACTACCTGCACAACAAAGGTGTGTTCTTCCATGTCGAGCATGTATGAGCAGGTGAAGTACTTTCCGTGGGCCTGAATTTCCGGGTCTTGGTTGTTGGCCTCGGTGAAGCTCTGTGCCCAGGCGTCGACCGAAGGGGCGCGTGTTGCGACTGTCATCTCGTTGTTCCTCACGTTGTGTTCGTCGAGGCCCAGACCTCTATGTCCGTGCCTCGAAAGCAGGAATGCTGACGCTTTGTAACGGCGGTTCCAGCGATGTCCATTCCAGTCCAAGGAACGATGACGCGTCCAATACTTGTCTCCTATTCATCAATAGGTTGAGGCTATTGGATCTAAAATGAGACGGACGTTACAGTTGGCCAATGCAGCAACCACAATTGGACTTACGCGTTTTGCGTTATTTTGTCGCGGTGGCCGAGGAACTGCATTTTGGCCGTGCCGCTTCCAGGCTTCATATAGCGCAACCGTCACTGAGCGTTCAAATCCGTAAGCTTGAACATGAGCTGGGTGTTCCCTTATTGATCAGGAGTAGCCGCAGTGTTGAGCTGACCGATGCCGGCGAGGTGTTATTGACCGAGGCGCGACGGCTTCTATCGGCAGCGAAGCGGGTTGTTTCTATGACGCAGGAAGCGGCCAGCGGTGTGAAAGGGACTTTGATTGTTGGGTTCCAGAGCAATGCGGCCGCGGAAATGACACCCAGGATTCTTGCGGCATTCAAGAACAACCATCCAGGTGTGCACGTCCAGATGAGATCCTATGGGTTCTCTGATCCGACCGCGGGGCTTGCTGACGGAAGCGCGGATGTTGCATTTGTGCGTCCACCGCTCCCAGAAGCCGGTTGGCTTGCCATGGAGACGTTGTTTGTTGAGCCGAGGGTCTTAGCGGTCTCCAACGGTTCGCACCTAGCCAAGTTGTCCGAGGTTTCCGTCGAACAAGTTCATGATCAACCATTCGTCGCACGCAATGCACCTGAGAAGTGGCGAGATTTTTGGTTGGCAACCCAGTCGAGGGAAGGTCACCCAGTTCGTTTGGGCACTCAAGTTTCAACTGTGGATGAGTGCTTCGAGGCCATTCTCAATGAGCGTGGGATCGCTTTCACTCAGGCCTCCACTCAACGCTTCTATGACCGGCCAGGTCTTTCTTTTATCCCGGTCAAGGACATTCCACCTTCGACGTTGTCTATTGCTTGGCGCACTGATACCAATGACGAATTGGCGCGTGAATTCGTAGAGACCGCAAGGACATTGGCAACGTTCGGAGGCATTCCAAACGTTACGAGTAGTTTTATCGGTGACCCAATGAGCCCAATCGTCTAGGTGTGCGCCAGTAGAAAACTGACCCCGGCGAATCGTTCCCGGGACTCATGCTGGCATGTCGGGGCCTTCGGTCGGTCCGGGTCCCACTGGGGCTTCGCCGCGCCTCAGGTATTGGTACACCGTTTCCCTGCTCAGTCCGTATTCCCTGGCAAGCTGGGCCTTGGGAATCCCTGCAGCCGCCCGGGCAGTAAGCTCAAGAACCTTCTCCGGTCCAAGAACACGTTTGCGCCCCTTATAGACCCCGCGGGTCTTCGCCAACGCGATGCCTTCACGCTGGCGTTCCTTAATAAGGGACCGTTCGAACTCGGCGAAGGCCCCCATGACGGAGAGCATCAGATTCGCCATCGGGGAATCCTCCCCCGTAAACACCAGACCTTCCTTTACGAACTCGACCCGGGCACCCTTGCCGGTCAGGGTTTGCACCACCGAGCGAAGGTCATCGAGGTTGCGGGCCAGTCGATCCATGGAATGAACCATCACGGTATCCCCCGTGCGTGCGAACCTGATCAGCTCATCGAGCTTCGGCCTCCGGATGTCCTTGCCCGAGGCGCGATCGGTGAACACTTGGTCCATGGCTTGACCTTCGAGCTGCCGTTGTTCGTTTTGGTCCAAGGTACTGACCCGAACATACCCAAGTCGCTGTCCAACCACGAAACCCACCCCACATTTTCGAACGCCAACAATTATTTGTCAGGTTAGAGTCTAAGAGGTTCAAGGCAATATGTCCATAAATAAGAAATATGATCCTAATCTGACACTGTTCGAAATGATCGCCTGACGTCTGGTTGGGGTATACCCCAGAATGACAAGCGGTAATCATGGATCTTGTTTTGCTTAATGCTGGCCTGCCATAATTCGAGCATGGACGACATCATTATTCGCTGGGTGGGGGAAACACCGACCGATGCATGGGGCCAGCTGGCGGCATTCACCAAGGACGGGAGCATCGTCGGCCAGGCTACCTACAAACGCTGGGAGCACAAACCCGAGTTCACCTACCTCAGCGGCTTCTTCGTCGACAACGAGTACCGGAAGCATGGCCTGGCAACAGACATGATGCATAAGATCTTCGAGCGTCTCGGTCGCAACCGTCCATACATGGTGACTCTGTCCGGAAACCTGGACCGTCACTTCATGGAGGCCATCGCCGCCGAGAACGATGCGCCCAAGCTTTTCGAGATGCTTGAGGACCGCTCATACAAGCCGATGAACTAACGATGCCCCTGGGGTTCTGTGCTTGGCCCCGGACCAACGGCTTGCCTTCGCCAAGGAAACGGCTACCGCTTCACCACTGGTTGGAGGTGAAGTATTAGCAACGCCCCCTGATGGGTCGATGCCAGTGAGTCCCAATTACGCTGTCGGCGCCCTCCCGAGATCCCCATGCCGACAGACATGTCCCACCAAACATCCGGTCCGGCCTTCCCTGCACCGGATATCACGAGACATCTTGTTGAGACCACGTTGTCTATGGATTTGATCGCTAAGTGGCGGCGTTCCGTGATCGCTGCAAACGCACCCGGCCCGGAAGCCCCTCCGCTTGTGAGGGTCTAGCCGTGAAATCCTGGGTGGTTGGCACCCCAAGATTTCACGGGATTAGTACCAGTTTTTTCGCGGTGCGTGTTTTGGGCCGCTTGGATTCGTCCGGTTGTGGACGCGTGCCGTGCGTAACCCTTCACTTTGTGAATCATTGCCCACGGCTTCGTTGCGGAGAATCTGCCCGATGACGGTTTGGCTCAGCTCAAATTCCTTGGCGAGTTGAACCCTGCTGATTCCTGCTGCAAACCGTTTCCGGATTTCAGCAGCTTTCTCAGCTGTGAAGGGAGGTGTGGTCATGAAAACTTCCTATCCGGCGTAGGTGCGGCACTCAATGTCAGCTAATCGGCGTTCTGACGCCCTCAAATTGTTTGGGGGGTTAGGTTCGTGGCCAACCATAACCAAAAGTGGCTAGGATCGGCCACTAGCCCCCGTTCCGCTAATGATGCGGCTGGAAAGACGGGATCGATTTCTGGCAGTTCCTCGACAGTTACCGGCGTGGATTTGATCGCTAAGTGGAGGCGTTCCGTGATCGCTGCATAACGCACCCCGCCAGGAAGCCCATCCGCTTCAACCAGCTCTAAACCAGCTCTAAACCAGCTCTAAACCAGCTCTAAACCATCATCGACGATGTCATCGAAGCGGCTGCAAGCATCCTCGTCATCGGCAACTAACGACAACAGAAAACCTTCACAGAGCGCCGAAGTGCACATTTCACGCCATTGCTACCCAAACCCGAACCCTATGGGGAAGCACTCACGAGCGGCAGAGGGACACCCGAGGAGGCAAGGGGTGGGTTCTTGGATAGTGTCAGCTCCGGTTTGTGTGTGAGCGCTAAACTTTGGGCCGTTTCGGCCATGCAGGTGGGCCAAGTTGGCAGCTCATTCCAGGCCAGTTGGGCGCTAAGCGCTAGCACCTCGGCAGCCGCTCGGAAATACCCG
>NZ_JAOYTG010000030.1:0-27439 GCF_025847175.2 Paeniglutamicibacter sp. ZC-3
GCGTGGGCGTTGCGCGAACTGACGGAGAACTCATCCAGTTCAGAGCCGTTCTGTCCGGCGATCGACTCCCCGGTGGGGGTGTCGGGGGCGTAGCCGGTGACCAACCGGCTGGGGATGCCGGGAATCCATTCCCCGGGGGTGCCACACGCCTTGGTGTGGAATCTTGAACGCGTGTGCGTATTGTTAGCGCGGATCCTCGCCGCGACGCACCTGCGGCTTGGGCAGGCGCAACTTGCGGAACTGAAGTCCGCGCATGATGCCGTAGTAGGTCACGCCGCGTTCGACCGAGCCAAAGCGGGCAATCAGCCCCTTCTTCAGTCCGCGCGACATGATGAAGGCGTCGACGGCAACGAGTGCCACCAGAATCCAGAGTGCAAAGGTGATGTAAACCTGGACCGCCGGGAACCTCGAGAGGGTCAGCGAAACGATCAGGAAAGCGAAGACGGCAAACATCAGGTATTCGCCGACCATGAAGCGGCGGTCCACGTAGTCGCGGGTAAAGCGCTTCTGCGGTCCCTGGTCACGGGCTGCCATGAAGCGCTCGTCGCCGGTCTCATTGGCCAACCGCATGCGGTTCTGGGCCTCCAGGCGCTGGTTGCGCTCGGCCGCGCGCGCAAGCTTGCGGTCGGTGGGTACCAACGGGCGCTGGTTTTGCGCCTGCTGCGCACTGCGCTTTGGGGTCGGGGCATTTTTGCCGGCGGGCTTTGTGGTCTCTTCTGTGGGCGCTTCTACGGAAGCTGCCTGATCTTTCTTGCGTCCAAACACCTTTCCAGTCTAGCTTGCACCCGGCACGCCATCGTCATTCGGCGCACGGCGCGGTTGTAGGCTTTTTCCCATGACTACCAAGAACACCGCCGCCCCGGCATCATTCGGCGTGGATCGCGAGTCCCTGAGCGCACACGTAGATACCGATTTCAATCGCATCGTCTCCGAACTCGGCAGGCTGGTGGCCATCCCCGGCATTGCCTGGGAATCATTCGACCCCGACCAACTGGACCGAAGCGCCGAGGCAGTGGCGCAGCTGGTGCGCGAAGCCGGCATGGAAAATGTCGAAATCCTCCGCGTTCCCACCCCAGCAGGAGTGCCCGGGGGCCCCGCTATCGTGGCCAATCGCCCGGCCCGCGACGGCAAGCCGACCATCCTTCTCTATGCGCACCACGATGTGCAGCCTCCGGGCGACGAGGACCTTTGGGACACCAAGCCCTTTGAAGCCACCGAGATCGATGGCCGGCTGTATGGTCGCGGAGCGGCCGATGACAAGGCCGGCATCATGGTGCACATTGCCGCCCTGCGCGCGGTGCTGGACAGCGTTGCCGACTTCGGCCTGGGTGTCACCTTCTTCCTCGAAGGCGAGGAAGAGGCCGGTTCGCCCAGCTTCCGCCGGTTCCTGGAGACCCACCGCGATCGCCTGGAGGCGGACGTCATCGTGGTCGCCGACTCCAGCAATTGGAAGGTGGGGGTCCCGGCGCTGACCACTTCCCTGCGCGGCATGGTCGGGGGAGTGGTGGAAGTCCGCGCCCTGGCCCATGCGGTGCACTCGGGCATGTTTGGCGGGCCCCTGCTCGATGCTCCCACCCTGGCAGCTCGCTTGATTTCCACTTTCCATGACGCCGAGGGCAACGTGGCCATCGAGGGCCTGGTCACCCACGAGCGTGCGGTCGTCGACTACCCCGAGGACTCGTTCCGGGCGGATTCCTCGGTGCTGGACTCGGTCAAGTTGGCGGGCAGCGGCAACATTGCCGACAGGCTCTGGAACAAGCCGGCCCTTTCGATCATCGGGATGGACATCCCCTCGGTTGCGATTTCTTCAAACACCTTGTTGCCTTCCACGCGATTCAAGCTGAGCCTGCGCATCGCCCCCGGGCAGGACCCGGAGTCGGCGGTTGCCGCGCTGCGCGCGCACATCATGGGCCAGGACCTGCGCGGAGCCCAAGTGACCTTTGAAGCCGACGAGGCCGGGCAGTCCTTTTCCACCGACACCTCGGCCCCGGCCGCGCAAGCTAGCCTGTGGGCGCTGGGGGAAGCGTGGGGAGTTCCGGCGGTTGAAACCGGCATCGGCGGATCCATTCCATTCATCTCCGACCTGCTCGAGATCTTCCCCGCCGCGCAGATCCTCGTGACCGGCGTCGAAGACCCGGATTCCCGCGCGCATTCGGCCAATGAGTCGCTGCACCTGGGCGATTTCCGTCACGCAATTTTGGCCGAGGCGCTGCTCTTGGCACGCTTGAACAACCACGGGCTATAAGGTCCGGGCGGCGTCGCTGCGCCAGTACGTGCGGTCTCGTCGTACCATTGAAGGTGAGGGGCCGCGCTTGAGGCGTAGCCCAAGTGAGCAGTATATGGAGGATCACGCATGACAACTGCAGCCAACGAGACCACCGCAGACCCGACCGAGCTTCCGAGCCACGAGGTCAAGCTGTCGGAGGTCGCAGCAGAAAAGGTCCGTTCACTGCTTGAACAGGAAGGCCGCACCGATCTTCGGTTGCGCGTCGCCGTTCAGCCAGGGGGATGTTCGGGCCTGATTTACCAGCTCTACTTCGACGAGCGCCTGCTGGAGGGCGACGCCGTAAAGGACTACGACGGCGTCGAGGTCATTGTCGACAAGATGAGCGTTCCCTACCTGGACGGAGCTTCGATTGACTTCGAAGACACCATCTCCAAGCAGGGTTTCACCATCGACAACCCGTCCGCCGGGGGCTCTTGCGCCTGTGGAGATTCCTTCCACTAAGTCGGAACCAAATGCACCGCCCATACGTTGAGACATCTTCGTCCCTGGGCGGTGTTTTGGTCGGCATTCGCATGCCCGAGAGGGTAAGCTCTACGATAAGTAGTAAAACTATGGTTTTCTTCGACCTCATCAGCGTTGATTCACTTGAGTCCGGCCGCTGGGTGTCGAAGACTCATTCAGCACCAACAAAGAGGAAGGGCCGTCTGTGAGTTCGCAAGACCGAACCAGCAGCCGCCGCAAAGGCAGAGCCAAAGTCATGGCGATTGCTGGCGCCGGCGCGTTGTTGTTGACGGGATGTTCAGCGGAAGTCCAGCGAGGTTGGCTCCCAAACGTCGAACGTGACACCACCAACCACACCGGTATGATCCAGGATCTCTGGGTCAACTCGTGGATTACCGTACTTTTGATCGGTATCTTGACGTGGGGCCTGATGCTTTGGTGCATCATCGCCTACCGCCGCCGCAAGAATGACACTGGCTTCCCGCGCCAGCTCAGCTACAACTTGCCAATCGAAATTTTCTACACGGCCGTGCCGCTCGTGCTTGTCCTGACGTTCTTCACGTTCTCAGACAGCACCGAGAAGGCAATCAACACCCAGGTGGATTCCGAGCTCGTGGTCGATGTCCGTGCCAAGCAGTGGGCATGGGACTACAACTACACCTACCAGGGCCAGGAAAAGTACGATGCCACCGTTCAGGCACACCTGACCGGTGAAGAGGGCGTCGAGGAAACTCTGCCCACCCTGTACCTCCCTGTTGGAAAATCCGTCACGCTCGAGTTGAACAGCCGCGACGTCATCCACTCGTTCTGGGTTCCTGCATTCCTGCAGAAACTCGACATGATTCCGGGCAAGACCAACTACATCTACCTCACGCCGCAGGTCGAAGGACGATTCGACGGCAAGTGCGCGGAGCTCTGCGGTGAATACCACTCGGAGATGCTCTTCAACGTGCAGGTAGTGTCCGAAGCCGAATTCCTGAACCACCTGGCCACTTTGAAGGACGGCCACATCGGTGAGGAACAGGACCGCAAGCCGGGCGAGGTCAACCAGGTTTCGGCCCACGCATCGGAAGGGGAGTAATCCATCGTGACTACTTACGAATACGCAACCGATGAGGTCAAGACCCTCGCACCGCGCGTGGTACCGATTTCCAAGGGACGGATCTTCGTCAACTGGATCACCTCCACCGACCACAAGACGATCGGGTACATGTACCTGATCACCTCGTTCGTCTTCTTCTGCATCGGCGGCGTGATGGCCCTGGTCATCCGTGCCGAGCTGTTTGAACCGGGCATGCAGATCCTGCAGACCAAGGAACAGTACAACCAGCTGTTCACCATGCACGGCACCATCATGTTGCTGATGTTTGCAACCCCGCTCTTTGCAGGGTTCACCAACGTCATGATGCCGCTGCAGATCGGCGCACCCGACGTGGCCTTCCCGCGCCTGAACGCGCTGGCCTTCTGGTTCTTCTCCTTCGGTTCCACCATTGCGCTGGCAGGTTACCTGACCCCGCAGGGTGCGGCGTCCTTCGGCTGGTTCGCATACGCGCCGCTGTCGAACACCACCTTCAGCCCCGGCGTGGGTGGAGACCTCTGGGTCTTCGGCCTCGCGCTCTCGGGCTTCGGCACCATCCTTGGCGCCGTCAACTTCATCACCACCATCATCTGCCTGCGTGCACCGGGCATGACCATGTGGCGCATGTCCATCTTCACCTGGAACGCGCTGATCACCTCGATCCTGGTCTTGATGGCATTCCCGCCGCTGGCAGCAGCACTGTTCGCGCTCGGCGCGGACCGCCGGTTCGGGGCGCACGTCTTTGACCCGGAAGCTGGCGGTGCCGTCCTCTGGCAGCACCTCTTCTGGTTCTTCGGACACCCGGAGGTCTACATCATTGCGCTGCCGTTCTTCGGCATCGTCTCCGAGATCTTCCCGGTCTTCTCCCGCAAGCCGATCTTCGGCTACAAGGGCCTGGTCTTCGCAACGATCTCGATCGCTGCGCTGTCCGTGTCCGTGTGGGCCCACCACATGTACGTCACCGGCTCCGTCATGCTTCCGTTCTTCGGCTTCATGACCATGCTGATCGCGGTTCCGACCGGCGTGAAGTTCTTCAACTGGATCGGCACCATGTGGCGAGGCTCGATCACCTTCGAGACCCCGATGCTCTGGAGCATCGGCTTCATGGTGACGTTCCTCTTCGGTGGCCTGACCGGCATCATCCTCGCGGCCCCGCCGCTGGACTTCCACGTCTCGGACACCTACTTCGTGGTGGCACACTTCCACTACGTGGTCTTCGGAACCGTGGTCTTCGCGATGTTCGCAGGCTTCTACTTCTGGTGGCCGAAGTGGACCGGCAAGATGCTCAACGAGCGCCTTGGCAAGATCCACTTCTGGATGCTGTTCGTGGGCTTCCACGGCACGTTCCTGATCCAGCACTGGCTGGGCGTCATCGGCATGCCGCGACGTTACGCCGACTACATGCCGGAAGACGGGTTCACTACCATGAACCAGTTCTCCACCGTGTTCGCCTTCATCCTGGGCATGTCGATGATCCCGTTCTTCTGGAACGTCTGGACCACGCACCGCAACGCCAAGAAGGTTACCGTGGATGATCCGTGGGGCTTTGGTGCATCGCTGGAGTGGGCAACTTCCTGCCCGCCGCCGCGCCACAACTTCCACTCGATTCCGCGTATCCGCTCCGAGCGTCCGGCTCTTGACCTCCACCACCCGGAACTGAGCGCCCGCTCGACCCCGGAGACCCCGGTGGCCAAGATCTTCGGCCCGGCAGACCAGAAGGACCTGTAGAGATGAAAATTGAAACTTGGCTCTTCCTGGGCGGCATCTTCTTCTTCACCCCGGTGGCGATCGTGTACGGCATCATGACCAACTGGGAAGAACACGTAGGCTACCTGGCGTTGTTCATGCTCTCTGGCATGTGCATCATGATCGGCTGGTACCTGCTGCACACTTCCCGTCGCGTTGGTCCCCGTCCCGAGGACCGTCTTGACGGCGAGATCCACGAGAACGCCGGCACCGTTGGCCTCTTCTCCCCGTGGAGCTGGTGGCCGCTGGCACTCGGTACGGGTGCCGCGATCGGTTTTGCCGGTTTGGCCCTGGGCTTCTGGGTCCTGTACATCGGCGTTGGCCTCACGATCATCGGCTTGGTTGGCTGGGTCTACGAGTACAGCCGCGGTGACCACGCCCACTAACCCGGGCATGTAACACCCGAAGTGCATCGGCGGAAGCGGTGCTTCTTTCCCCTCGCGGGGAGAGAAGCACCGCTTCCGCTTTTTAAGAGCCATGGCCCAGGAATGCGGGAGAATGGAAACCAGAGGGGCCGGAAGCCGGCCCACCGACACTGGAGCAAATGTGAAACCCTACGCGCCGCAGCCCAAGGTGCATGGCCTGATCGATGGCGATTCGCCCGTGAGCAAGTACCGGCAGATTCGCGAGATCCTGCGTACCCACGCAACCACGGTCTGTCAGCCCGGATACCGGCTTCCACCCGAGCGCGAGCTGGCCGAGGAATTCGGTGTGGCCCGCAAGACCCTGCGGCAGGCCATCGACTCGCTGGTCGAGGACCAGGTGCTCAAGCGGGTGGTCGGCGTCGGGACGTTCGTGGCGCACCCCAAGCTGGACCTGCAGATCCGCTTGAACTCCTACAGCGAGGAAATGATCCGACGCGGCATGGTCCCCGATGCGCATGTGCTGCGCTTCGAGGAGTCGCCGGCTACCAGCAGCCTGTCGCGCCACATGGAGATCGACGAGGGCGAGCCCGTGATCCGCTTCAGCCGTCTCCTGCTGGCCGATGGCAAGCCGATGAGCCTCGATGAGAACTTCATGCCCAGCGCGTTGGTACCCGGGTTCCTCAACGACCCCCCGCCCATTTCCCTGTACCAGTCGCTGAATGAACGCTACGGCTTGGTGCTGGAGTGGGGCGAGGACCAGATCGAAAGCACGGCGGCGACCAGCGAGCACGCCGGGCTCCTGAAGGTCGAGGTGGGTTTCCCCTTGCTGCGTATCACCCGATACGCATTTGTCGGTGAGGTGCTCGTCGACTATTCGATCTCCCTCTATCGCTCCGACCGCTACAAGCTCTTTGTCCCGCTGCAGCGCCAGGGGACCCGCAGTCCGCGCTACAGCACCGTGCGGTAGTCCAGCGCCCGGGAACGCCTCCCAGCGGCCTGGAGGGCGTCCAAGCGGCCGTGCGTATGCACCTGGCAACATCGGCACGACATGCCGGTGCGCGGAGCGCTGTGTTGGTGCGGCCGACGAACGCCTCGGGGGAGCGGGACCGTCTAGGGTGCGGGCTGTTCCGGTGTAGTGCCGGAAGCCGCTGTCGAAGACGGTTCAAAGAGTTCCACCAGGTTCCCCGAGGGGTCTTCCAGCAGCAACTGCCTGCCGCCGGCACCGGTGATCACATTCGAGCGCAGTGGCACGCCTGCGGCCACGAGCCGTTCCATTTCAGCGGTGAGGTCCTCCACCAGCAGTGAAAAGCGATTCCATCCTCCGGGTGTGGGCATCGCGCCGTCCGGCATGGCCTGGCCAGCGCCGCCCGGGACACCGTGTTCATCCGTGCCGCCCGGGGCGCTGAGCATCAGCCGCAAGGCCCCCCGTCCCAGGATCGCGAAGCCCGGGCCCGTGTGTACAGGTCCACGCTGAAATCGAGAAGGTCTACGTAGAAATTGACGGCTGAGGAAACGTCATCGACGATGTAGCGGATGCTTGCCTTTTCCATGGTGTCCACCTGGAATCGTAGAGTTGCCGTCTGGGGGCTGGCAGCACGGCGACGTGAGTGGCCGATTTCAACGGTGGCATATACCGCCGCATGCCCACATCCATTGTTGCACCGGGATCGGCCCGTGTATGCCCGATTCCGGGCTTACGACGTTGGCCACGCTTCTGCGCGTGGCGTCGGTGACTGCCCTGTTGTCGGGCGCGAGTAACGGGCCGACGGCTGGCGGACGGGGGAAGGCCTTGCGGTCCCGCGGAGCTCGTCGCCGGCGGCGACGGGCTGGGCAACTGCGGGTTAAACACTGCGGGGCCCACCAAATGGTGGGCCCCGCAGTCAGGATGAAGTCCTGGCAGATACTACTTTTCGATGGATTCCGTGGAGGAACCTTCGATTTCTGCCGGTCCGTGTCCATGTTCGGCATGCACTGCTGCCAACTCGGAAGGCGTAACCGGGGCTACGCGATCCTCGAAGAAGAACTTGGACAGGGCGCCGCGGCGCTTTTCGCTGCCGCTGATGTGGCCGGCCGCGTTCGGCTGGGCCGGAATGACCTTGCGGTCCTCGTAGTTGACCAGCTGGTGCAGCTTGTAGACATCCAGCGCCTCGTGGCGCTCCGAGAAGGTGCCTTCCGGCGACATTTCGATGATTCCGGTTTCGCGACCGTGCAATACGATCTCGCGGTCCTTGCGCTGCAGCGACAGTGCGATGCGGCGGGCCACGATGAAGCCGAGGATCGGGCCGAGGAAGAACAGCACTCGCAACCAGTAAGTGACGTCGTTCAACGACACGTGGAAGTGGGTGGCGATCAAGTCGGAGGAGGCCGCTGCCCACATCACGCAGTAGGAAACGACGCCTGCAACACCCATGCCCGTACGGAACGGGGCGTTGCGCGGGCGATCCAACAGGTGGTGTTCGCGCTTGTCCTTGGTGACCCAGCTTTCGATCCACGGCCATGCGAACATGATCGTGAACATGATGCCGGCAGGGATAAGAGCCGGAATCAGGACGTTCAGCGTCAGGGTGTTGGTACCCCACGGGAACGGGATGAGCCACTCGAAGGAGAAGTTGCCCAACACGCCCGGCATCAGTCGCAGGGCGCCATCGACGAAGCCGATGTACCAGTCAGGCTGGGTGCCGGCGGAGACCGGCGAGGGGTCATACGGGCCGTAGTTCCAGATCGGGTTGATGGTCAGCAATCCGGAGATCGCAGCCACGATGCCGAAGACGATGAAGAAGAACCCGCCTGCCTTGGCAGCGTAGACCGGACCGACAGGGAAGCCCACGACATTGTCGTTGGTGCGGCCCGGGCCGGGGTACTGGGTGTGCTTGTGCACGACCACCATGAACAGGTGGATGCCGACCATGAGCAGCAGGAGCGCCGGAACAATCATGATGTGCAGGGAGTACAGGCGCGGAATGATGACCGTGCCCGGGAATTCGCCACCGAAGAGGAAGAGCGAAATGTAGGTGCCCACCAGCGGGATCGACTTGATGACGCCGTCGATGATGCGCAGGCCGTTGCCGGAGAGCAAGTCATCGGGGAGGGAGTAACCGGTGAAGCCGGCAGCCATCGCCAGGATCAGCAGCACGCCGCCGACAACCCAGTTCAGTTCGCGCGGCTTGCGGAACGCACCGGTGAAGAACACGCGAAGCATGTGGACCGACACGGCGGCAACGAACAGGATCGCCGACCAGTGGTGGACCTGGCGCATGAACAGACCGCCACGCACGTCGAAGGAAATATCCAGCGACGTGGAGTATGCGGCGGACATGCCGATGCCCTTGAGCGGGTTGTACGAACCGTTGTAGATGACGTGTGCCATCGACGGATCGAAGAAGAACGTCAGGAACGTTCCGGAGATCAACAGCAGGACGAAGGTGTACAGTGCCACCTCGCCGAACATGAAGGACCAGTGGTCCGGGAAGATCTTGCGACCGAATTCCTTGACGATCACCGATCCGCCGACACGCTGGTCGACGAAGTTGGCAATGCGTCCGGTGGAAGTCTTCGGAGTGTACTCAGTTGTGGTGCTCATGGATTAGCCACGCTCCCAGTAGCTCGGTCCAACAGGCTCCTGGAAATCGCTCTGGGCGACCAGGAAGCCATTGGAGTCAACCGTGATTGGCAGCTGAGGCAGCGCGCGTCCGGCCGGGCCGAAGATGACCTTGCATTCCTGCGTGAGGTCAAAGGTCGACTGGTGGCACGGGCACAGCAAGTGGTGCGTCTGCTGCTCGTAGAGGGCCACGGGGCAACCGACGTGCGTGCAGATCTTGGAGTAGGCAACGATGCCGTCCACGTGCCAGTCTTCGCGTCCCTCGGAGACCTGCATCTTCGATGGATCCAGGCGCATCAGCAAGACAACGGCCTTGGCCTTCTCGTTGAGCATGTCCTCGGCTTCGTCAAGTCCCTCGGGAATGACGTGGAAAGCCGAACCAATCTGCACATCCGATGCCTTGATGGGGGTTCCGGAGGGATCGCGGGTCAGGCGAACGTCCGTGTCCCACATCGTGTGGCGCAGCTGCTCGACCATTTCGCCGGCGTTCTTGCCGGAACGGTCGAGGTCGCGGAACATGAAGATCGCGGGAATCGGAGCCAATGCCATGGCGCCGATGAGGGTGTTTCGAATCAATGGACGGCGCTTGATGCCCGTCTCTTCGATCACCTGGTTGATGATCTCCTCGGCGTCCTTGCGATCAGCCTCAGCGGTGATCTCGTGACGCATTTCGGAAATCTCGTGGTCCGGCATCAGGGTCTTTGCCCAGTGGACAATACCGATACCGATGCCGAGCATGGCAAAAGTGGTGCCAAGGCCGAGCATCGCGTTCTGTACGCGGATTTCCGAGATGTTTTCCGGACGTCCGAGAACGAAGTAAGCAATAAAGAACGACAGTGTTCCGACGATGGAGATGATAAACAGCAGCGCTACCTGACGCTCTGCTCGCTTCTCTGCATGCGGGTCGGTATCTGCCAAGCGCTTCCGATGCGGCGGAAGGCCGGGATCCTGGAATTTCTCCAGGGTTCCCGTGCCAGCCTTAGCAACGGTGCCCGAGTCGTCCGGACTGCCGTGACTATGGTCGCCCATGTTGTCTCTCATCCTTTTCTCAAGATTCATTAGTACGTAGTGATGTGGCGGCACGGGCCGCCAGCGACCTAGGAAGGACGCGAGGTGAGCCAGATGGTGAAGGCAATGATGATGCCCAAACCAGCGGTCCAGATGAAGAGACCTTCAGCGACCGGACCCAGCGAACCGAGCTTGGCGCCGCCCGGCGAACCCTGGGCTTCGACTTCCTTCAGGAAGGTGATCACGTCACGCTTCTCTTCGGGAGTGATGTTCGAGTCGTTGAAGACGGGCATGTTCTGCGGGCCGGTAACCATGGCTTCGTAGATGTGCTTCTCGGATACACCGGCCAGGGCCGGGGCAAACTTGCCGCGCGTAAGTGCGCCGCCGGCAGCGGCGGCGTTGTGACACATTGCGCAATTCACGCGGAAAACCGTACCGCCTGCGGCAGAGTTGCCATGGGATGTATCAAGCATGTCCTCGGACGGGATTGCCGGTCCGGCACCCAGGCTGGCCACATATGCGGAGAGCTGGGAGATCTGGGCGTCATCGAACTGTACCGGCTTGGCCTGAGCCTGGGGCCCCTGCATCTGCATCGGCATACGGCCGGTTCCGACCTGGAAGTCGACTGCAGCGGCGCCTACGCCAATCAGCGAAGGACCGTCAGCGGATCCTTCTGCATTCAAACCGTGGCAGGTAGCGCAGTTGGCGACGAAGAGCTTGTTGCCCTCCTCGATGTCACTTGCGCTGAATCCTGTAGCCGCCTTGGCCTCGTTGACGCTGCCGGCGGCCATGTACAGGCCTCCAGTGATGAGCAGGCCCATCAACAGCAGTGCGACGGCGGCGAGTGGATGGCGGCGCCTTTGCGAAAGAGCCTTCACTTGCTGGTTCCTCACTTATTTCTTAGAACGGGGAAGTTGCCGAAGTAGGCAACGTTGTTGGTTGCGCTACTTCAGGAAGTAGATGATCGCGAACAAGGCGATCCACACGACGTCGACGAAGTGCCAGTAGTAAGACACGACAATCGCACCGGTTGCCTCGTAGTGACCGAACTTACGTGCAATAAGCGCACGTCCGATGATCAGCAGGAAGGCGATGAGTCCGCCGGCCACGTGCAAGCCGTGGAATCCGGTGGTCATGTAGAACACGGAACCGTAGGCGTTGGAGTTCAAGGCAATGCCGTGAGCAATGAGCTCGGTGTATTCGTAGGCCTGAACGGAAACAAAGATGGCACCGAGGATGAAGGTCAGGACGAACCATTCAACCATTCCCCATTCCTTCAAGTTGAACAGTCCGCCGGTGCGGCGAGGCTTAAGATCCTCGGCACGGAAGACACCCAACTGGCAGGAGAACGAGCTCGAGACCAGGATGATCGTGTTGATAAGTGCGAACGGAACGTTGAGTTTCTCGGTTTCGGTCGCCCACATTTCCGGCGATGCAGCGCGGAGTGTGAAGTACATGGCGAAAAGCGCGGCAAAGAACATCAGCTCGCTGGCAAGCCAGACGACAGTTCCTACCGACACCATGTTGGGACGGTTCGGCGCAGGATGCGCCGGGGCAATTAGGGCATGAGTCGCAGTTGTCACAGAGCCATTATGTCTATAAAAGTACCTCTGACACCAATGCATTGAGCCCCGCGTGGCGGGAAATTTCACCGCTTCACGCCTACAGCCGCGGAAACACGCGGGATTAACATTTCAGACTTTCTACGATTCGTAGATAACCTAGTGGCGTGTCAACGATTCGAACGGACCCAAAGTTCCCCACATGGCCATCAATCCTCTCTGCGCTGATCGCCCGCGGCGATCTCGACAGGGACCAAGCGTATTGGGCCATGGGCGAGGTGATGACGGGCAATGCCAGCGATGCGCAGGTGGCCGGTTTCCTTGTTGCGCTCAGATCCAAGGGTGAGACCGTTGCCGAACTCACCGGCCTGGTGGAGGCGATGATCGCCAATGCCAGGCCGCTGGTCGTCGAGGGCGAACGCCTGGACATCGTGGGCACCGGGGGTGACCGACAGAACACCATAAACATCTCCACGATGTCGTCCCTGGTGTGTGCCGGGGCAGGGGCCCGAATCGTGAAGCACGGGAACCGTGCCTCCTCTTCGTCCTCGGGCTCCGCCGATGTGCTCGAGGCCCTGGGTGTGCGACTCGACGTTCCCATCGAAAACCTGAACGCTGTCTTGGACACCGCGAACATCACTTTCTGTTTCGCGAACATCTTCCACCCCTCAATGCGGAACGCCGCAGTGCCCAGGCGCGAGCTGGGGGTGCCGACGGCATTCAATTTCATGGGGCCGCTGACCAACCCCTCCGGGCCGACTGCATCCGCGATTGGCTGCGCGGACCTGCGCATGGCTCCGCTGATGGCAGGGGTGCTGGCCGCGCGGGGGGTTCGTGCGTTGGTCTTCCGAGGCGAGGATGGACTGGATGAACTGACCACGACCGCCGACAACAGGGTCTGGGAAGTTCGTGACGGCACGGTCACCGAGTCGCGCTTCGATGCGCGGGACCTCGGCATGGCCCGGGTGACGCTCGACGATTTGCGCGGGGGAGACGCCCAGCACAACGCGCAGGTGGTGCGCGACGTGCTTGACGGTGTCCGCGGCCCTGCCCGCGATGCGGTCTTGCTCAACGCCGCGGCCGGGTTGGTGGCCTTTGACCAGGATGCCTCCGGCTCCGTCCAGGATCGCTTAGGGAAGGCGGTCGTGAAGGCCGCGGAGTCGATCGATTCCGGATCCGCCCGGCTGGTTCTGGAGAAATGGGTCAAGGCGACGGCCTAGGAATTCTTGCGTGCGGATCTGCACGCCGCCTGGCGCGTCCTCCATCCTGTACGGATGGGAGGCGCGCCAGTGCCGTTTCAGGGGCCCCGCGCCCGATTTGTTGGCCAGCTCCCACGAATGTCTTTTTCGGACGCTGATGGGCCTCGTGTGGTTTTTCGGGCAGGAGCGTGCGGGCTTTGGCGGTCACCGCTGGTCGTGCGGTTCCGCAACCGAGGTCGAGCGGAGCGCGCCCGGAAACCCGAGCGGGTCCAAGGCGGTGGTTAAATGCAGTGGCGGGTGTGCCGCTTGCCTCCGTCAAGGCAAGCGGCACACCCGCCACTTTTCATGCGCTGGGGACCGGCAGTGTGGCTATTCGAGACCGAGGGAGAACGCAGCATCCAGGTCGTGGCTTGAATATGCCCGGAACGCAATATGTGTTTGGGTTCCGGTGATGCCTGGAACCTTGGATAGTTTGTTGGCGATGACTTCGGCGAGCTCTTCGTGGTGGCGGACCCGGGCGATGGCGATGAGATCCCAGTCGCCGGCGACCGAGTAGACCTCGGAGATGCCTTCGATGTCCGAAATCTTTTCGGCGCACTCGGGAATGCTGTCAGAAGCGGTTTGGATCATGACGAATGCAGTGACCACGTGGGTACCTCCAGATGGTTATGGGCGGTGGTTTTCTGAACTTGATTTGAGCCTAGTTCAGGAAGTTGGCGTGCGCACGCGGCGGCGCGCTATAAGGTTTGTGGCTACCCTGCGTCCCACCAGGAACACTCCGAGAACAATCGTTGCGACAATGATGAACGGCACCGCGGCGGTGGCGCCAAACAGCACGCGCAGGGATAGCCCCAAGGCGACGGTGCCGAGCCATACGAGGATGCCGGTGGGCCAGATGCGCGAGTGGTTGGTCCAGGGGCGTGAGAGCAGCGTCAGTGCGGCCAGTGCCAGCAGGAAAGGCGCGGCGGTCTGGAGCACGCCCAGAATGATCAATGAATGTTGGTGGGAGCCCCGCCCGCTCAACGCGAAGATCAGGACAAGGACCACATCGATCGCGAAATATGCGATCCAGGTCTTACGAGAGGTCATGCTTTTATTCTACGTGGCGTAGTACATAGTTGTGCCCCCAACGTGAGTGTGACCGATCGGAAGTGCCTTACGGTGAGGGCGTGGGCGTTGGACTCGGTTGCCGTGCCCTGGTCGGTGTTGGCCTTGGTGCCGGTTTCGGTGGTCGTGCCTTCGAGGGCCCCGGTGGCGCGGGCTTGGTCGTGGGCGTTGCGGGGCGGGGGAGCAGGTCGAGTTCGACCAGCACAGTCTTCTCGGTGGAGCCAAAGACCCTGCCCGAGGGAGTGGCTGCCAGTCGGGGACCGAAGCGCTGCTTGCCCTTCGGGGTCCCGATGACCGCCTTGGTGCCGGCGCGGAAATCCACGACCGTGGTGGTGCCCGTCGCGCTGTGCACGAGCTTGGAACCGTCGCCCACCTGGGCGATGTCGGCGTTGGCCCATCCCGGGCGGTGGGCGGCGTTGCGAGTCGGGGTGAGGCGGTGGCGCCGGACGAGTTTGCCGTTGGCGGGATCGATGATGTTCAGGCCCTCGACGTCGGCCACCACCAACCACCCGGCGATGAGCTTGGGTGCATAGAGGGCACCGGAAGAAGCGACTGGTGAGGTTTCCCAGACCTTCTTTTTCGAGGCGATTTCCAACTTGAAGACCTTGGCCGGTCCCTTGGTGTCCGGGATGCCGTAGCCGTTGCGCACCGACGATGTCCCGTAGACATAGCGCTCATCGGCTGCCAGGCCGATGATGGAGTGGGCGCGGACGAATCCGGCACCGCCGCCGTTGAGCACCCAGCTGATTTTGTTGCTGCGGGGATCGATCATTCCCAGCACGCCGCCGGCCCGCCCGTAGTCCGGCACGGTGCCGAAGAACACGTTGCGTGAGTTCACGGCCCAGCCGAACGGACGGGACTGGTGGTATTTGCGGCTCAGCCGTTCAAGCCGCACATAGCCCCCGGGCTTGTCCTTCATTGAGCTGTCCATGCTGATGATGTCCGCCGAGCCGTAGGAACCGATGTAGCTGCGCGTGGCATCGAATTCGATCATGGCCTCAATCTGGTTGACGAGGCTTTCGTCGTCGGGGGAGTGCCAGCGTGCGCCGGTGTCGGGATTGACCGCGGCCAGCCCGTCACCCATGTAGCCGCCCACATACACCTTTCCATCGGAGTGCCCCATGAGCGACTGGATCGTGAATTCCCCGTCGGTGAGCGAAACCGTGCGCACCTTGTCGATCTTGCCGGTGGCGAGGTTGAAGGTTTCGAGGCGCAGGCCCGTGGGGATCTGGCTGGCCACGAGCACCGCCTTGGAGGTGGCGTGCAGTGCCAGGGGTGCACTGGTGCCTACCGGACCGAGCTTGGTGTCCCGCCACGTCGCGGTGTCCGTCGCGTAGAGAATTCCCTTGGAGATGTTGAAGATGCGCCCGCCGCCCTTGACCTGGGCCGAAGCGCGCCCGCCGCCTTGGGCCGGCTTCTGTCCGCTGCCCTTGATTTCCGCCGAGGCGCGGCGGGCGCCCCAGACCCGATCGACCTTGCCCGTCCACTTCTTGCTGACCGGGTCCAGCAGCAACTGAGCAGTGATGTCGCTGGCCGTGACCACGACGCGGTTTCCGATCACGTCGATGGAGGAGATGAAGCCGTTGTGCATCGGGTCGGGCAGCTGGACCTCGGTGCGGCGCCCGGGGTGGCTTGCGGGGAAGGTGAATAGCCGCGGGTTGCGGGAACCTGTCCCGACCCAGACCTGGTCGTTGGGGCCGATGGCCACGCGTCTGACGTAATCGGTGTCGGTCGCGACGCGGGAGTGGGCCCGGATCTTCTTGGTCGCCGCGGTGTAGGTAAAGGTTGCACCGTTTGGATAGGTGCCTCCCCACACGTTTCCGACCGAATCCAGGCGCAATTCGTAGAGCACCGTCGCCCCGGGAACCACCGCGACCCGGCGCACCTGCCTGGGGCTGGCTGGGCTCCAGGACAGTAGGCTGCCACTGGTGCTCAGATAGAGAGTCTTGCTGGCCCGGTCCCAGACCAGGGATTCGATCCCGCCGTTGTGGCTGCCGGGGATCGACACCACGTGCATTGGCGCCCCGGCATCGGGGTTGATGATCTGCAGTTGGTTGACCGGTCCGACGATTGACACCGCAAGCCAGGGGACCGGTGCCGAGGTCAGCCCGGGCAGGGGAACCACGGCCTTGACGTTCATTGCCGGGAAGGCCCCCTTGAAGCTCGAAATGGCGCCGCGGGTGTTGTCCGCCCGTTTCAGCGGAGTCGTCAACAAGGGATCGCGGTGGCGCCACGGCGGTGGGCCGGGCTTGGCCGTTGGCGTCGGCTTGGGCGTCGGCTTTGCGGTCGGAGCGGGAGTTTGCGGCTTCGGGACAGCCACCGGGTCCTCGGTGGGGGAATGCAGGGGAGAGAGTGCGACCCCTCCGGCGGCCAATACCGCCAGGGACAGCAGCCCGCGTCGGGTCAGGCGGTGCGGATCACTCTGGGGGTCGTGGTGCACTGTCGGTCTTCCGGTGGTCGTGAATGGCTCGGACGGCCTTGAGACTAACAGCCGGAGATGTGGGATTTCCTGTTGAGCGCGCCGGATCATGTCGCATCTCACATCGACGATCCAGTGATCCGGCACGTCGGTGATGGGCGGGCGTGGGAGTTCTGCATGAATCCCGGCAGTTGGAACCGATGCTATGAACCGTTCTCCACCGCGTAGGAATGGATGACGGTGCCGTTGGCCATGGTCCGTGAACCGCTCAGCCGCAACCGGGCCGCGTCCGTATGGTGGATCAAAAGACCTGCCTCGGCGGCATTGCCCAGGAAAAACGGGTGGATCCACAGCCGGATCTCATCCAACAGCCCATGCTCCATGAGCGTGCCGGCGAGGCGTCCGAATCCATAGGTCAAGATGTCCTTGCCCGGTTGGACCTTGATGCGCGCAATGCCGGCGGCGACGTCGTTTGCGATGATGGCGGTGTTGTCCCAGGTGGTTTCCCGAAGGGTGGTGGAGACGACGTACTTCTGCATGGTGTTGATGCGATCGGTGAACGCGTCCCCCGAGTGTCCCTGCCAGACCCCGGCAAAACCCAGGTAGGTGTCCTTCCCCAGCAGCACCGCGTCGCACTGTTCGATGAGCTCCTGCTGGATCGTGGCCTTTTCATCGCCCGGGTCCGGCAGGGAGGGCCAATGCTGCGGGTTGGTGACGACTCCGTCGAGCGAGACATAGGTTGAATTGATGATTCGACGCATGTGGGCCCCTCCTCGTGAAATGTGCGGTGTGCATGCCCGATGAAACAAGGCTCGCAGTCCGGCACGGGCAATGGAACCCCTGGGCGCGGACAGTCCTCGGGCGCAGGGGGGGGTTGATCGCACCGCAGCGGCCCGCTGCAGTGCGCACCCTGGCCCGGGATCCGAAAGTCGGGGCAGCAGATCCTGCTGCACCGAATCAATTCTGGAAGTACAGCTCCGTGTGCAGCTTGCATCCCGGGTTGAACGTCGCTGCGCAACGCGTGCACGAGTCGACATCGAGATACTCGGTGATCGCCAATAGGTGGCCGCAGACGCCGCAGAGCACGGCCGGCTCGTCGCGGGAATCCACCGGCCACTGCGCCGCATCATGGTCGGCCGCCTCCGCGTGGCACAGGTGGCACGGGTAGAACTCGCGGCAGCACGCGAACTGGATCGCGATCACGTCGAGCTCGGTTCGATAGTGGACGCAGCGCGTCTGGCCATCGACGGCCGGACCCAGCACGTTCGGCCTCTCCAGGCTCATCGCACACCCCGCGCGGTGAGCGCATCGCCGAGCTCGTCCGCGTGCTTGAGCGCCACGATGAGAAAGGGGACGACGAAGGTGCGCGGGCTGTTTCGGGCACCGCGCGCCCGCTGTGCATCGCGCACCTCGCCCGCCCGGCGGCCCAGCACCGGGATGGTGCTGATCGTCACCGTGAGCAGCAGCGCGATCCGCTGCGCGTCCAGGCCCAGTCGTTCCAACGGGCGCAGCCCGCGTTCGATGGCATCCAGCAGCGCTGTCACCCGGGTGGTGAGTGCCAGCAGGGCGGCGATCGCGATCGCGGCGGTGACCCGCGCGACGTTGGCGAGCGCGGGTTCCGGGCCCAGGAAGACCACCTGGCTGAGCGCGGTGATCGCGATGACCCAGCGGATCGCATGGACCTGGCGGCCGAGTTCCAGGATGCCGGACCCTCCGGGTCCCAGGCCCGCCACCGCGTAGCCCCCGATGGCCGCCGCCGCGGCGATGGCCGCCGAAGACCAATGCGAGGGCAGCAGCGAGACTCCGAGCACGACCGCCAGGACCAGCAGCAGCTTCGGGCCGGCGGGCATGCGGTGCAGCCAGCCGGTGCCCGGCCTGTAGAGCGTCAGCACCGCAGCACGGCCTCGTACCTGGCGATGATCGCGTCGGGTTCGCCGACGCCGACCATGCGTCCGCCGGCGAACATCACCGCCTGGTCGCAACGCGCGGCCAGCGCGAGGTCGTGGGTGACGAGCACCAGGCGGTGTCCGACGTCCTCGAACAGGTGGTCGGCGACCCGTCGGGCGTTGCGTGCGTCCAGGTAGGCGGTCGGCTCGTCGGCGATCACCAGCTCCGGGTTGCGCACGAACGCGCCGCACAGCGCGAGCAGCTGCTTCTGCCCGCCCGAGAGATCGTGGGAGGGCCGTTCGGCCAGATGCGCGAGGCCGAAGCGTTCCATGGCCGTGGCCACCCGTTGCCCAAGCTCTGCAGGGCGGAGCTTGTCGGCGCGCAGCGAGAAGGCGACGTCCTCTGCGACGGTGGGCATGATGATCTGCGCGTCGGGGTTGCTGAAGACGACGGCGATGCGCCGGCGCAGCTCGGCGGCCCGGCGGCTCGGGTCGATCCCCAGGATGTCCAGCTCGCCCGAGGTCCTGGTGGCCAGGCCGCCGATCAGCCTGGCGAACGAGGACTTGCCCGAGCCGTTCTCCCCGATGACCGCCACGGTGCGTGCGTCCAGATCGAGGGAAACGTCCTGCAGCACGTCAACGTTGCCCAGACGCATCCCGACGTCCCTGAGGTGGATTGCCGTGGTGCTCATCGAACCACCTCCAGCACTGCGGCGATGCCCATGCCGCCGCCAATCGATGCCGCGGCGACCCCGCGGGTTCCCGCCGGCGCCCCGGCGCGCACCAGGCGGCTGAAGAGGCGCACCACGGCGATCGCGCCGCTGGCACCCCAGGGATGGCCGAGCGCCAGCGCGCCGCCATCGGCACACAGGCGCGGGTCGTCCTCCGCGATCCCGATCCGGTCCAGCACGGCCAGGGACTGTGCGGCGAAGGCCTCGACGATTTCCAGCGCATGGACATCGGCCAGTTTCCATCCCGCCGAGTGCAGGGCGTCCTGGATGGCGCCGGCGGCCCCGATGCCGGGAAGCGCCGGATCGCAGCCGAAAACGGCGGAGGCGCGGATCGCGAGCCCGGGTGCGCAACCCGCGGGTCCCAGCACCAGGACGGCGGCGCCGTCCCCGATGCGCGTGGCGGTGCCCGCGGTGAGCGTGCCGCCGGGGAAGAGTGCGGGCAACCGGGGGAGCAGCCGCTCCGCCCCGCCGATCGCGTCGTCGTAGTGGAGCCCGGACAGCGGCACGAGCTCGGCATCGAAGCGGCCGGCGGAAACCGCCGCGCGGGCTCGGGCGTGGCTGCGCGCGGCATGGGCGTCCTGGCGGGCGCGGGGGATGCCGTCGTGTTCGGCGAGGTCCTCGGCGGCCCGGGTCATCTCCGGGTCCTCGAAGCCGGCGGGCGTAAATGGCGCACGGCCGTAGGCGATGCCGTCCACCGAGCGCACGGGTGCGGTGGAAGCGCTCTCCACGCCGCCGGCGACGCGTATCCGGCGGTCACCTGCGCGGATCGCGGCAGCGGCGTCGAGGAGAGCCGCGAGGCCGCTGCCGCACTGCCGGTCCACGGTTGCGCCGGGGACCCCGTGGCCCAGTCCTGCCGCCAGCGCGGAAATGCGGCCGGGGTTCCCGCCCGGGCCCATGCAGTTCCCGAGGATCACATCTGCCACGGTGATCGGCGAACCGTATGCCGCTTCGGCGTCTTCCAGGGCCGCCCGGATGACGGGCGCCGCGAGCTCCTCGACGCGCAGGTGCGCCAGGGCGCGTCCGCGGGTGCCTACGGGGCTGCGCCGGGCGGCGATGATGACTGGATCGCTAGCGGATGACAAGGGACTGCACCTCCCCGGCCAGTACCCGGCGAACGGCTTCGGCACGCGCGGGCTTTCCCGACGCGGTGCGCGGGATCTGGCCGGCGAACCAGCGGCGTGGCCGGTGCGCCGGGGCCAATTGGGCCGCGGCATGCGGACGGACATCAACGGGTGCATCGCCCTCAAGTTCCAGCAACGCGGAAACCAGGGCTCCGACGGGCTCGCGCGGCAGGCCGAACACGATCGCGTCGCGGACGCCGGTAATCGAGCGCAGCACGGCCTCGACCTCTTCGGGCACGATCGTCGCGGAGGCGCTCAGGATTGCTTCGTCGGCGCGGCCCAGCAGGCGCAGGCGGCCATCGTCCCATGTTGCACGGTCGCCGACCGTCGCCCACGCGCCGTCGCGGCGCAGCGGGCCGGAGGCACCTGCATATCCGGAGGCGACGTAGGGGGAGCGCACCCACAGTTCCCCGCCCCGGATCTCCAATTCGACGCCGGGGAACGGGCGCAGGCCCTCGCCTTCGTCGCAGGCCACGAAGGACAGCTCGGCCGCACCGTAGTATGCGCTCACGCGGATGCCTGCAGCTTCCGCACGCCGGCGGAGCGCCGGGTCCAGATGGGAACCGCCGATCAATGCCGCGCGCAGCCGCGGGTGTGAGCCTGCGTCGAGGACCGCGCGAAGCGCCTGCGGGGTACCATGCAGGACGTCGGCCTCGGGTGTCGGACGCAGCACCGGGCGGGGTCCGCCGGAAAGCGAGTGTGCGAGCGAAAAAAGGGTGAGCGAGGAAGAGGGCGGGGCGGGCAGCGCCACGGTGTCGCCAGGCCCTGCGTCCAGGAACGCGCTCACGGCGGCGAAGGACTCCGACCACGACTCGGCACTGCGCAGCACGATCCGCGGGGCGCCGCTGCTGCCGGAGGTGAGCGTCGCCCAGGCCGTCCCGTCGGGAAGCTCCGCCGCGACAGCTGCCGCGACGGTGGCCTCCCACTGCGACTTCGGCCATCGGGCATCGCCGACCAGCGGCACATCCCCTGCCTCACGGATCCGGTGGATGCGCTCGAGCAGGCCCGGGTCGGCACCGCTTACCGGGACAATCATCGGACTCTTTCCGGAACCGGTGCCGCCTTGGGGGCCCATACGCGTTTGAAGGCGCGCGGGTAGGCCCGGACCAGCGTCATGACGATGACCGTCGCGGCCACGGCCTTCACGAGGTCACCCGGGAGGAAGGCGAGGCTCAGCATGGCGGTCTCGCCCAGCGGCAGGCGCGTCACCATGCTCTGCACCGGGATCCCCACGGCATAGATCACCAGGATCCCGCCGGCGAGCATGCCGACAAATGTCCGCCACATGACCGGCTTGCGCCCGCCCGCATGCACGATCAGGCCGATGACGAACGAGCCGACGATCCAGCCGATGAGGTAACCGGCCGATGGTCCGAAGAACACGCCGATGCCGCCACGGCCGCCGGCAAGCAGGGGCAGGCCGATCGCGACCAGAGCCAGCAGCACTGCCATCGAGAGGGCACCAAGGCGCGCCCCGAGAATGGCGCCGGCGAGCATCACCCCGAGGGTCTGGACGGTGATCGGGACACCGCCGGCGAGGGAGAAGCCACCCGGCAGACCCAGCACGGCGACAAGCGCCGCGAAGACGGCGACCCGCGCAAGGCCGGTGGCGTCAAGCTGCCGGGCGCCGCCTCGTATCGAGAGGGGAGAAGGATTGGTCATGGGAGTTTCCTTACGCGCTTCATGCTTGAACGGCGTTCAATTGAACAGTGTTCACTATAGTGATGCCGTCGCCAAAGCCAAAGCAATCGAAGTCATATTTCGTGAAACCGCCATCCGCGGTGCCGTGCCCTCGTCAAGACGGTGCTCGTTCGCGGCCGGGGCGGGGGAGTAACCCCTCCTGCCCGTCGGAGGCCATGGCCAAGGAACGGGGGCAAGTGCTACGTGTTCACGACTTCCCACCGGGATGCCCAAGGCATCCAGCACTGGCCAGGGCTTGGCCATTGCTGTCGGGCCGCTGGCGTTGATTGATAGGATCCTGAGCTTGTCCAGCCCGCGAGCCGTCAGGCTTCGTTCCCGTTCCGAAGACGACTTTGACGTCTTGTTCCGAATTGCCGACGATCTAGCCACCTGGGAGGAGCGGAGCGCGGCATCGCCTGCGCCACTGACTGGGGAAGCCTTCAGAAGCCGACTTGCGCAGAGCGATGCCGATGATTCGGGCAAGGACGTGAGTTTCGTGATCGATGTGGACGGTGCAGCCGTCGGCAGCGTTTCGCTCTTCGATTTCGACGAGCTCGCCCGCCACGCGGAAGTCGGGATCGCATTGGTTCCCGAAGCACGTGGAAACGGCATTGGAACCGCAGCGATCTCACAGATCGTTGAGTTTGCCTTCGTGCGCTGCAACTTGCGCCGTGTCCACCTGCAGGTGATCGAGTCGAACCTCGGCGCGATCCGTGCGTATGAGAAGGCGGGATTCGTGGTCGAGGGTCGTCTGCGCCAGCACGCCTGGGTTCGCGGAAAGTATGAGGACATCGTCGTCATGGGAATACTCCGCTCGGCCTGGGATTTCACAGTCCGGGATAAAGGTGGCCTTCCCCGGGACTGAGCGGCGCCGCGCGGAACTTTTACCGGAGCGCAACTAATCCGCGACGGGCAGGACCCTGTCAAGGAAGCCCGGCACCACTGGATCGGGGCGCGGGTAGCGCACCAGCGACAAGGGTTCGCCATCCCGGAACGGCCTTATCGGGTCAGTTTCTTCAGTCCCTTCTTTGGTGGCACCCGCACAGGATGGGGCCAGCGGGGGCTCAGGCTATCGCCCAGCGTAGTGCCCCGTAGCTTTCGCCCGAACATGGGTAGTACCCACTCGGTGACCCACGTCCGGTGTTCCCGTGCCCGCTGCCGCACGCCGCGCGGTGCCCTCCGCTTGTCCCGGTGCGTGATGCCGTGCGGCACCTCAAGGACATCCAGGACCCTCGCTGCCATGTATTTGTGCCCGGCCTTGGACATGTGTAACCGGTCGGGCCCCCACATGCGGGAATTCGCATAGGCGTTGAAGGAGGCGTAATCCACCAATACGGCGCCGTACTTTGCGGCGATGAGCCGGACGCCGTCGTTGTAGGCGTGATTCTTGCGGCGCAAGGGCCCCAGAATGGGCGAGACCTCCACGTCGTAACCGGTAAAGAGCACGAGCGTTGCGCCCGTCTGCGCCAGCTGACTGACCAGGAATTCATACTCGGCCAAGATGTCAACGATCTTCGTCCCAAGGTCCATGACGTCATTGCCGCCGGCATACAGCGTGATGAGCGTTGGCTCCATCGCGATGGCGGGTTCGAGCTGCTCCGCGATGATGTGCCGAAGCCTCTTGCTGCGGATGGCGAGATTCGCATATTCCCAGCCTGGACTGTCGCTGGCGAGAGCCTCGGCCAGCCGGTCAGCCCATCCCCGGACGCCATTGGGACGCCGCTTGCTGCCATCCCCGACGCCCTCCGTGAAGGAATCTCCCACGGCAACATAGCGGCCCGGTCCACGATCAATCATGAGAAATTAAACGGCTGCCCATCTCGATTTCGAGGCAAGGGGCAGCCGGAGGGCCTCGTCCGCGCTCACCGGAAACGAGAAATTCGGATCGTGAGTCGCTTCCGACGGTGGCGTCCCTACGCGTGGGCCCTGCGTCTGGGCTTGAGCCAGCTCCGCAAGATCGGTCGCAAAACGGGGCCGCCCGCCGTCGTGCCCACCATGGACCTGCGTGGGCACACCGGGCCCATGGGAGGGGGAGTAGGAGGGGCCCGAGCAATTGGCCCGGCAGTCCATCGGAGCTGCATCCGCGTCAAAACCAATGTCCTCATGGAGCATTTGTGCCAGCGTGGGGGCAAGCGCTGGGTCAAGGTTGACCACGCCGGTAACCGAAAGGGTCATCGGCTTCCTCTCGAGCCTGCCGGAATCCGCGGGTGCTCTTCAATGGCCTGAGTGTAGAGAATCATCAGCTGCTCACACACGACCTGCCAACTGCGGCCTTGGACTTGCTGGAAAGCTGCGGCGGCGAAGGCTGCACGTTTGGCGTCATCGCCGATGAGATCAATTGCGTAATCACGCAACTGGGCCAGATTTCCTGGGGCGTAAAGCCAGCCCGTCCGGGAGGAATCCACGAGATCCACTGGGCCGCCGCGCCCGGTGGCAACGACGGGGACCCCTGATGCCATGGCCTCTTGGATGGTCTGGCAAAACGTTTCGAGTTCGCCCGGATGCACGAACAGGTCGAAGGAGGCCATGGCGGCCGCCAGCTCCTCACCGCCAAGGAAGCCCGTAAAATATGCGTCCGGAAGAAGGGCTTCGAGCGTTTCCCGCTGCGGTCCGTCGCCGACGATGACTAGCCGGGTGTCGGGGATCCCAGCCAGGACAGCCAGATCCTCAACCTGCTTTTCGAGAGCCAGACGCCCCACGTAGCCAATAATTTTTTGCCCCTGTGGCGCTACTGTGTCACGGAAACTTGTGCTGCGCTTGTCAGGGTGGAAGCGATCAGTATCCACACCACGGCGCCACAATTCCAACCTCGGGATGCCGTGGCCCTGCAGTTTTTGCAGAGAGTCGCTCGAGGGAACGAGTGTTTTAGTGGCAGCTACGTGAATCCGTTTCACCCTTTGCCATGCCCAATTTTCCAGGAATGGCATGCCATAGCGGGCTGCATATCCGGGAACGTCCGTTTGGTAGACGGCAACCGAGGGAATACCCAGAGCCGCCGCGGCCCGGACGGCACGCCAGCCCAGGACAAAGGGGGATGCCAAGTGGACAACGTCGGGATTGAACTCGGCCAGCAGGGTCTTCACCCGCAGCACCCCACCCATGGCAACCCGGATGTTCCGGTAACCGGCGAGGGGAACGGCGGGCAGCCGCCTGACGGTTGCGCCTTCCATCGTAGGAGGCGCATTCTCCAACGTCGACGGGGCGATGACCAAGACCTGGTCCCCGCGCGCATCCAGATGCTGCAAGACTTTCAGCAGCGAATGGGTGACCCCGTTCATCTCGGGAAAGAACGATTCAGCAACTATGGCAACCTTCACGCCTCAACCATGACTATTGAAGGTTGCCACCGTGTCCAGCTTCGGGAACACGACGGTGAAGAGTGGGTGAACGGCTGCGTCCTATGCTGTGCTCACGACACCCCAGCGCCGACCACGCGGGCGGTCGGCAATAGGCCGCGAGCGGCTTATTGCCTGTTGGAGTCGATTTCGCGCACGTGTACGCGAACAAGATCTGCGACGAGGCGGCTGGGCAGGGTCTTTTCGAGCGTGAACTGGATGGAGTGTTCGGTGGTCTTGTAATCCTTAAGCTGGTCCTTCAGCTCCTCGATCGCCCATGAAGAGGGGTAGAAGCTCATATGTTTTTTGGATGCGGTGAAGTACACGAGTGCCCGATTCCTGTATTTGAGGGTCGGCATTCCGTAACTTATGGTCTCCTCGGTGTCCGGCACGAGCTGTGTTACGAGCGCGCGGAGCCGTTCGAGTTCTGCCCGGTATGCGGGGTCGAGTGCATTGAGATACTCGTCGACACTCTTCGCTTTTTCACCCATAAGCACGAGTGTATCGCCGGTCACCGTTCCGCTTCGCTCGGACACCGGTTCTTCAGAACTGTGGCGTCGGGTAGGTAGGAATATGGCCGACAAACCGGCTCGCCGATCGGAGGGGGGCACGGCAGCGACGTTCTTGGTCAGGGTTCGATGCTCTCCGGCTCGTCCAGGCACTGAAATCCAAAGTCTCATACATCCCGACAGCCGCAACCGGAGGAAATCCTCACCAGACAACTCTGACTGCGTCAACCACGAACTCGGTGGCGGTACCCCGGTGGGCTCGAGGCCCGCTTTCACCGCCTCCGGGCGCTCGAGGGGCCGTGAATGGCGGTGTGGGCCACGAATGGCGCTTGATCGGCCGGTGCGATGCGGTTCCCGCGTCGCGCAAGCCGCATGCTTATCGGGCAATGGCCGAGATTGCTGCGTGGGGCCGGCCGCCTGGATCCTGGCGTGTTTCTGTATCAATCACGTCGAACCCGGCGTCATGCAACAGGCTACACATCTGAGCCACCGACCAGTAGTACGCCGGCGCAACAGTATGGTCGAACGGTTCTGCAGCCTCACCATCGAAAAAGCCTACGAGCAGGTGCCCTTGAGGCGAAAGAACGCGGGCTAACTCACAGAGAACGGGCGGCAAGTCCGCTGGGGGCAGGTGAATCAGTGAATACCAGACGAGCACTCCATTCAGGCTTCCATCGGCTTCGTCGAGGGCGCGCAGCGAGGAGACTTGGAATGGCACATCGGGGAAGCGAAGACGGGCGCTTTCAATGAATTCGGGTACGAGGTCAATGCCTGAGATGTCTGCACCCCGTTTATGCAGAAAGTCAGTCCAATGTCCTGGTCCGCATCCGGCGTCGATGATACGGCCGCTAATCTGCTGAGCCCAATGCTCTATGCGGTTCCGATCCGGCTCATGCATGTCATCGATAGCCCCAAGAATAGTCGTGTACTCGGATGCTCGAGCGGCGTAGGCCTGCTGAACTTGGGAGTCAGTCATGTAAGTAAGCCTAGAGACTCTTTAGCACGACCGTTGGCGCGACATCCTCCAGCGTCGTCCCGACAGGAGCGTCCCGGATAGTTAGCAGAGGAACAGAAAAAGGAAATAGAACCAAGCCAGACAGGGGACCCCGTAAGCGGAACGCTAAGCGGGACGCTAAGCCTTGATCCACCGATCCGCCCCCGGTCGTCGTCTGCTGGCGACGGACGGGGGCGGTTTCGTTTTTGGGCACGGGAAGGGTGCCGGCCTCGCTGTCGGCGGGTGTTCCACGGTGGTTTCCTGGTTGCGCCGCAGAGGGCTCGGTGAACGGTTCTAGGCGATTTGGGGTGGGGCGTGCGCGGAAGTGAAGAGCCGTTCCCACTCGGTTTCCCAGGGCCAATCCAGCGGAAGC
>NZ_JAOYTG010000031.1:0-25659 GCF_025847175.2 Paeniglutamicibacter sp. ZC-3
TGGGAATAAAACGAAGTTTGTCGGCGGTTCCACCTAGACTGCCGAAATGGCCTGGAACCGTGCTGAAGTGGCCTGCTTCTTAGCGCCGAAATGGCCTATTTCTAATCGACGAAACACACATTGTTGAGAGCCGGTGGCTCCCTCCCGGGGAGGTGCCGGCTCTCAACGGCAATATTGGTGGCTCCGAAAGGCAATATCCGGTGGCTCTCAAACCTCCGAATATTCATACATCGCCTGCGCCATCGGCATTGCCGCCTGCCACAGCGAGCATTCGGTGTTCTACACGCGGATGGACGTGCTGGCCAGGAAGCTGCTCGTCGCACGGGCAGACAGCAAGGTCCACGATGCCCTGCTGGAGAAGTTGCGGGACGCGGACCTGCTGATCATTGATGATTTCCTGACCGTCGGCATCGACCAGAACATCGCCAGTGATCTGTTCGGGGTCCTTGCCGACCGGGAGCACCGCTTGCCCACGGTGATCGTCAGCCAAACCGACCCGGCGTATTGGGTGCAGGTGTTGCCTGACCGCGTGGCCGGGGATTCGATCGTGAACCGGCTGGCGAACAACACCAGGTGGCTCGTGCTGGGAGACACCGACATGCGCAAGCTCAAACATGAAAAGGCCCGGGACTCAGCCGGTTTCTGGGAATAGGTTGCAGTCCCTTCCTGAACCACTGACCCCCGAGCCTTCCCCCTAAATGGTATTGGCCAAGGAGCCTGCGAACGGTGCTTGGCCAATACCGAGGTATCGAGTTCGGTACCGAATCGCCGGAAACGCCGGTACCACCTACACAGAGGGAGCGGACCAAGTCCTCAGAACAGCAGTACCTTCAGACGCTATCTCGCAGTTAGTTAATCTAGGCTGACCGGACAAATCCACCGTCCTAAGCTTGGGAACGCTTGTGAAGCGGTACGGTGCTAAATAGCTGGTCTGGTGGTTCCGCTGATCTGGCGACAGTGTGTAACCTCGCCAGCCCGGAGCAGGCCCTACCAAGTCACCAACAAGCCGGAGCAGGAGTTCCCTCTCGACCCTTCCATGTTTGTCAAGCGGTGTTCGGGGCCGCGCCGTGTGAGCTGAGGATGCGGTAGACCCGACGGGCGAAGTAGCGTTTGTTGCATCGGCGGGTCTCCTGGGTGGAAAGGCCTTCCGCTGCCCGTTTGCTCACGTATCTGCGGGTTCCCTCGTCGCGGGTCATCCGCGAGATCGAGACCGTGTGCAGCGCCCGGTTGAGGCTTCTGTCCCCGGCTCGGTTGAGCCGGTGGCGGACGGTGTTGCCCGACGAGGCCCGGATCGAATTCACCCCGGCGAGGGACGCGTACGCTGCTTCCGAATGCTCCCGCCCCTGGTGGGACCACACGGTCAGGCACGTGGCGGCCGTGACGGCACCGAAGCCCTTCACTTCCAGCGCCTGCGCGGCCCCGCTGACCTTGACCAGCTCGGTGAACTGTTTGTTGTTGCCGGCCAGGTCCTTGTCGAGCTCATCGATCCGCTTGGTGCTGAATAGCCTCACTTGGTAGTGGTGCTCTGTCGACTTGGTGTGTAATCTCGCTACATCGTGGACACCGAATCTCATGGCTTCGTAGACACCGATCTCATGTCCAACAATCCGGAATGGCACTACCTTCTGAGGCTATTCAGCAGAGCATCGCGTTTGAACAGCGCAGGATCTCTAACCGCGGCCTAATCAGCGGCAAACTCATGAAGTAAAGTGTCAACGACTCTCGTCGCAGCATTGCCATCTCCGTAGGGCGCAACTTGAGTCTCTGCCGGGCGAGGTCGGGTGACAGCAGCCTGGATCTCCACCGCGGAATTCGCCAGCCTATTCCAACCTAGCTCGACAGTTTCAACCCACTCGGTTTCGGTACGTACTGTCGTGCATGGAACTCGTAGCAGGAAAGCCTCTTTTTGGAGTCCGCCCGAGTCAGTGACGACTCCCGCGCTCGCAAGCACTGCTGCAATGAGATCCGGATAAGCCAGTGGCGCGTGAGCGATAAGTGAACCCTTCGTGAGTTCGATGCCATGGGTCGACGCCTTCGCCACGACCCGCGGATGCGCCAGTAGCACGACTGGCTTGTCGAGCTCGGCCAATCCCGCAACTATCTCCGTGAGACGCGCTGGGTCATCAGTGTTTTCGGCCCGGTGAATCGTAGACAAATAGTAACCGCCAGCAGTGAGTCCCAGATCTTCGAGGAGCCGAGACGGTGTCGCCGCTACCTGGTCACGTATCTCGAAGAGCACGTCCGTCATTACGTCGCCGACAAGAACAGTGCGCTCCTCGAGACCCTCGTGCGCCAAGTGATTGACAGCAACTTGTGTCGGCGCAAGTAAGAGGTCTGCAGCATGATCTGTCATGACCCGGTTGTGCTCTTCCGGCATCCGGCGGTTGAAGCTGCGTAGTCCCGCTTCCAGATGCGCGACCGGGATATGCATCTTTACCGCGCTAAGTACCGCTGCAAGGGTTGAGTTCGTATCGCCGTAGACAAGTACCCAGTCGGGACGGTGTTCATCGAATACCTTATCCAATGCTGCCAAAATTGCACCAGTCTGCACGCCGTGCGAACCGCTTCCAATACCGAGGTGAACGTCAGGATCACCGATTCCCAGATCTTCAAAAAAGACGTCCGACAGCATCGGATCATAGTGTTGACCCGTGTGCACGATCACATGCTCGACGCCCGCGGCTGTAGCTGCCTTGTGGATAGGAGCAAGTTTCACAAATTGTGGGCGTGCGCCCACCACACTGACAATTTTCATACAGTCCAGTCTAATCTGTCTACGATGACAGAAAAGTGGTCTTTCCACGTTTTGTCCAACCCATGACCGAATCACCGTCTCCGACCACCAACCGCGCATCTAACCGGACCGCCGGCAGAACGACTGTGGCGAATCAAAACCCAGATCGCGGCATTTACATGGATGGCCACTTATAAATAATGCTCCCCGCCAAATCCGCGCACTATTGGTCGACGAAAAACACCCGGTTCACCTTCCGTCCCTCGGTAATGGAATGGATAATCCCTTACTCATTACGTAATATGACAACGGTATTATTAGCAAATATAAAGGCAAGGACATCCAACTTGCTAAAGCAACTGTATCTGCAATTGCTAGTTCATTAATCCCACCAACGACATATCCCAAGGAGGTTACAAGCAAAGTAACCATTTGCCACCAAAGCAACCACACCTGACGCCTATATACGGTGAAAGTTGTGGTCAACGTTGTGGCCATAAATCTGCCCCAGAGCAAAGGCAACAATGACAGAGCAATCAAACCAGCGGCGGCCCACTCTGACCCGAATAGTGGCTCAATTAAAACCTGACTCGCAAGTGCAAGAATGCCGAAGACCGGAATTGAAACCACGAACAAGCCGATTAACAACTGCACGAATAGTCTCTTCGTTGCCGTCCTGTCACTTTTACGGGCGGCACTTTCCCGCAGGTAGACTTGGGAGACAGCAGACAGGATGATGTTCAATGGTAGTCCCACGACTCCCATAGCGAGGGAATAGAATCCAACGTCATCGGGAGTGTATAACCAGGCTAGAACTAAAACCTGGCTATTCCAAGCAAGTGTATTCAGCAACACTGTAGGAGCGCTTACCAGTGGGAAATCGCGGTATTCCGAGGCTAGCCGCAAAATTTCACGTTGTTCACTAGGACGCCTCAAGGACGTAGCAACAAATCGCCACCTGCCTTTGATGAGTAGACCGATAGTTGCAACCGGTTGTGCTATTGCGCCCGCAATCAACCCGGCTACGCCGGCACCGGCAAAGCCCCCTGCAATTTGAACTCCACCAGATGAAATCTTTTGGACTGGAGACAATATACCCAACTGCTTGTATGCCCCTTCCCGCGTTGCAACCGCTGAAAGTGCTGCTGACACACTAGTCAGTAGCACTCCAAGAGGGACAAGAAATATCCAACTTCCCAACGAGGAGAAAGGACCTTCTCCCCAAAAGTAATGGAAAAATATGATCACAACTAATAGGACCACAGACACGGCGACCGAAGAGACGACCGATAGCCGAAATAGGCCGCGTACTGTCTTTTCACCAGAAGCAGTATGGGGAGGCAACAGGATTGCGGAATCAAATTTAGATCCAGCAACACTTCCAAGAACTATAACGATCGACGAATAGATACCTAGAACACCATAATCGCCAGGAGAATACAATCTAGTTATTATAGGCATTGTGAGCAAGGAAACCACTTGTCCGATGACGGTCCCAGTGGCCAAAATTGAAATTGCGCGCAAAATGTGAGGTATTTTCCTCAAATCTATCCTGTCATTCTTTAGATTTCTCCAGATATTAATTATTATTTATTATAGTTTTTCATTACATTGTTAGCTGACTCAACCAGAATATTCTCGAGTTTTTGATGTTGAACTTCTCGCGAGAGGCCATAGGCCTTTGGTAGATCATCAAGGAGCGAAGCAGATGCTTTCTTTGCCAACAGATCCGATAACAGCGCAGTGGACCCTTCCGGTTCGGAAACACACCACCCGAGCCGATGTTCATGCACAATTTGTGCAGCTTCGCCGTCAGCATATCCAAGCAATATTATTGAACGACGGACAGCTGCATACTCAAACAATTTTCCCGAGATAGTATCCCTCTCGCGAGGATCATCCCAGAGTAAAAGAAGCAGTCCATCGGCCCGCGACTGCCATTCTAAGGATTCCATGTGTCCAACCGACGGGTGAACCTCAACGAGATCGAGAACGCCTTCTTCCCGCGCCATAAAATCAACGGCTGAAGGATCGGAACCCAAAAAGTGAAACTTCACGTCTATTGGGGAGAGCTGCATCTCGCGTGCTGCACGAAAGAGCAATTTAGGAGTTCGTCGTCCACCATAAAAATTATTACCTACATATAACAAGTTTAGTCTAGCGGAGCTTAGTGGCCGTCTATTTGCAAGGGGCGCAAGCACCACTTCATCTGTGCCGTTCCTGACCATATGAGAAACTACGGGGAAATTTTCCGACAAACTATTGGTTAGTCCCTGGCCAATCGCCGTAACACAGGCAACGTTTGCGAGAACTCGTTGCTCGATCCAACCATCGATGCGCTTCCGCATTCGGCCGAACATGTAATATTCGCCAGTCGTCCAAAGATCTCTATAATCTGCGACCCAAGATACACCGAAACGCCGAGCCAAGCGTGCTGCGATTATGTGACTCGAAAAACTTGGTCCAGTCGCAAAAATGACCTCAATGCCACTATCTTCTATTGCCTTCTTACCCGCGCGGTACCCAAACGGGATCCATCCGCCCTCAGGATCTGGAATCGAAAATATTTCGTGAGACCAATCAGCTAGAAGTCTTCGCAATCTTTGCTTGAAATTTCCGGCAGCCTGCTCTGCTGCTGTAGGAATGGGCAAGTCATTCCTTTTTAGCGAGCCATCTTCATAGCGAAAGACTGGCAAACGAATCCATGGAGTTCTTAAAACTTCCGGCCCATCACCGTCTGAGATTTCCCATGGGCCCGACTTAGAAAGAATAACCACTTCGTGTCCTCTGGCATGAAGAAACGCGGCAAGTTTGCTGGGTCGAATGGCACCGATCACAGGCTCGGGAGTGTAATGACTCGAAATTATCAAAACGCGCATAATGTCGCCGATCCATTCGGGGTGATAAAGATGGCACATGATTGTCGAGATCGTGTACCATTCCGAAGCAAATCTCTACCCATGTTCAACCACCCGATTCTTTAGGCTTTTTTCATTCACAAGAGATCTCCGCCGTCTCGCTATTAGCATGGCCATAAATAAAATAGCCCATGCCGGTCGGAAGTTTGAATATGCAGTAAGAGTCATAAACATGATTAGAATTCCAACGGTGGCAGCGAATACAGGAACGTTCCGAGCGGCCGCCCGTAAGGCGCACACGACGACGGCTAGGAATAGTAACAGGCCAATGAGCCCACCATCAACTAGAGCCTGCAAGAAATGATTGTGCATTACTGTGCGATCAAGCGGCGCACCGTGCGGCCCATATCCGATCAGGATTCTCCAGCCAGAGTTAGCCAATAGCTCTAGACCCGAATCCCAAATAGCCGCGCGACCACTTCCATTATCTTCTTGTAGGGCTGCAAATGACAGCCGTGTGCGAACCTCTTCCGGAACTAATGGCCAAATATACCGATTAGTAAAATAAAATCCCAGAAAAATGACGGTACCGACCAACAAGAATCTACCAATGCTCCGGCTCGAGTGCCGTAGAGCTATGAGGCAGACAATTACCAAACTTGCTATTGCACCGGCTCGTGAGCCAGTCATGAGAATGACATAGAGGACGCCCATTGCCGCTAATAGGGCAACAAGGCGAACGGTTGCTCGTCCCCGGAAAATCGCATCCACTATATATGCCAGTGGTAGGAGAAAATACGTTGCGAATTCATTCGGGTCTGAGTCGCCTGAGGCTAAAATGATGTGCGTGCGGTTACCTATCGCTGCCTGCTCACCATACAAAATAAATATAATGGATGCCGAAAGAGCAACCAGCAACCAGGCGATTTGTATCAGCTGGATGTCCTTGCCCGTGAGCGGGAGCATGGCCATAAGCACAAACGAAGCGATCATCAGGAGCATGCCAGATGCGAATGCAAAACTCGTGGTAAATGCAGTGGACCAAACAACGGTGACCAGACCCCATCCGGCACAAAAGATCCAAAAAACTGCACCACCCGAGGAACTAATCGGAGTCCTGCGCATATACAAGATCAAAAGGGCAACGATGCAGACGAAGATGCTGATTATCCGCTGTCCAGATCCAATTCCGTCAATTTGATACATCGTTAATGGTAATGTCGCGATAAAAAACGCGACGATTATTCCCGAAATACTTATTTTTTTATTCTCGTATTCGGTTATTGTCGTTGAAGACTTACGATTTTCTATTCCCATAGCATTGATCTAATCAGCTACCCGCGTACAGAGAACTATAGGAAGCTACGCAGCGATCCCAGGTGAACGATTCTGCGCGTCGTCGCGCATTTTGCCCAAACTCGAGCTGAAGACCGACATCTCGTGCAAGCTTCTCCATGGACCGCGTCAGCATTGCTGTGTTCTGGGGCTCAATCAGGATTCCTTCCACACCGTCACGGACAATATCCCCGACACCGCCCACTGCTGTTACAACAGCGGGTAATCCGGTCGCCATTGCCTCCAGCAACGACAACGGGAATCCTTCTGTGAGCGATGCCGATACGAATACATCTGACGCTTCTAGAATTGGTGAAACATCTTGTCGATTACCAAGTAGAGCCACTCGATCCTGCAAATTCAAGCTTCTGATCAAGTCAGCTAATTCCGCGTACAGGGGTCCACCTCCCGCAATGGTGAGAGAACATCTGTCTCGGATGCTTATCTCCATCCTTTCGAACGCCAGGATGAGAGCTGCATGTGCCTTAACAGGAGACAATGAGCCGACCGCAACAAACCGAATTTCAGAATCAGTCTTCTTCTCGTTCTTTTCACCAGGCGCGAACCTATGGATATCTACACCGTTCGGTATCAAGGGGATTTGTTCAAGCGGGAGAGCGAAGGCTTTGGAAGCTGATTCTCGAACAGCATGTGATATCGAGACTAACTGGAATTTCATAAGATTGATAATATTTTTTATAATGAGCAGCCGACTGCCTGGTTCAGCGTACCCAGCGATGTTGTGCAAAGTGTGTATACGGATTATCGAACGTTTAAGTAGAAAAACACCTAGCGAAACATGAAATATTGAACCAATGTTCGTATGAATAACCTGTGGTTTACGACGCAACAGCACTCTTGCGCAAATGAAGATTGAACTAATCCACGATTGACGACCAACGACCACTACTTCTACACCGGCGCGTTCAAGATGTTGCAAGCTTGCTGCGTCTACTCGACCACGTGTCACGAGTACCGTTGAATGAAAACGGATAGGATCAAGCCGGACTGCGAGTTCCATAACAAATTTCTCTGCGCCACCTGTCAGTAACGTAGGAATGGCAAAAATGACATTCACTGGAGCGGGCACGGATATGTTTTCAAGATGACCCCCAACGTGATCGGTCCTAATATGTTTCACTCGGTTCATACTCCCCAGAGTCGTCGATACTTGTTCGTTATTGCGGAGACATCATAATCTCGCATGACTCGCACGCAGCCTTTGTGGCCAGTTTGGGTGCGATATTCGTCGTCGGTCATGAGGTGCGACAATGCCTTTGTCAATTCGTCTAGTGAACCAGGAGTGACCAATAATCCTCCACCTTCGGACAACATCTCTTCCATCGCGCCCACCCGCGTTGCCACCACCGGTTTAGCGAGGGACATTGCTTCTAAAATTACGTTCGGAAAGCCTTCTGAGTAGCTCGGAAGGACTAGAATCTCGGAGGAGGCAAGGAATGTCATTGCGCGGGCATGCGATACCTCGCCTTCCATCAGCCAGCGACCTGCCTTGTACTTCTGAGCTAGCTTTTTTCGATAAGTATCCGAGACGCCACCTACGAGTGCCAAATGCCAGTTTGGATAAGATGGAGTCAGTGCTTCCCATACTTCTAGAAGGTCTTCTATGCCCTTCGCTGTCGTGAGCCATCCTAAATAGACGATACGTCTTTGATTTACAAAGTCTTTATCGACTTCTGGTATACGTACTCGAACCGGGTTTGGAATCACTTCTACCTGAGTTTTAATCCAACGTTTACGAGCAGTGCCAGCACTACTTTTATCCAATAGGATTAGCGTATCGACGAGCGATGTGAGTATATCTAGACATGTCCTTTCCATGCATCGACGTTCAACTACTACTGGTAGCCTCCCATGATGCAAATGGAGAAATACTCGCGCTCCCATACTTTTTCCAAGTAGCGCCAATAGAATATCTCTCAAATGTGAAATTCCGCCGCTTGTGGAGATATGGATTACGTCCGGTCGGCCTTTGAGCCGACACCGAATCAAATTCGAAGCAGTCCTAATAGAATTCTGAAAACCACCTATAATCTGTTCAAGCCTAGTCTGACCATCCAAATCACGGCGCTTAGGACTCGTATTTATCGTGTAGTAGGCTACATCCTGTTTCATCAACTCGGATTCGACTAAATCTGTCCAGCGCGTCATCCCTCCAATAGGAGGAGCGACGGGTGCAACAAGAATAACTTGGGGCCTACCTTTCTTGCTCACCGATCTCGCTTTCATCATTCTCCGAGTCTGATATTTTTCGTCTACGGTCAAGGAAGCTGGCTCGCTCTCTTGAATTCTCCTCGATGCGTTCCGCCGCGTCATTGACTGGATACGGAACAGAGATAAGTAGGGTGCCGCACGCTTCAGTCATGGAGACCCAATCGTGCCCGGTGTGAGTGGGCCGTTGACAAGAGAAAAGCCGTGGCTCGCCAGGCAGTATTATTGACCTCGTAGCCGGCTGGTAATGAGGCGGTTGCGGCCGAGACGCTCAGCCGAAGTTTGACAGCTTGAAGCACGGCTTGGGGCGTCAGTCCAGTGGTGATGATCGCACCAGCGTCAAGCGCCTCAGGACGTTCGATGAAGTCGCGTACTGTAACGGCGGGGAAGCCGAGTAGGCTCGACTCTTCGCTGATAGTCCCACTGTCTGAGAGCACAAGCTTCGATTCTTGTTGCAGCTTGTTGTAGTCATGGAAACCAAACGGAGGATGGAAGGTCATCCCCTCTACTGCTTCGGCGTCTCCGAGCTCTTCAATCCGCACCCGAGTCCTCGGGTGTGTAGACACGAGCACCGGAACTTCGTATTTTCCTCGCAGCATCTGCAGAGATGCAATGGCAGAGCGGAGACGTGCAGGGTTATCAACGTTTTCTTCACGGTGCAAACTCACGAGGAAATAATTCCCCTTGGTCAGGCCCATCCGTTCGACAGCATCACTTGCGTCAATCTGCGACCTGTTCTGGTCAAGTACCTCCCGCATCGGCGAACCCGTGAGGATAATCCTTGAAGGTTGCAACCCTTCGGCCAGTAGGTTGCGCCGAGCGTGCTCAGTGTAGACGAGGTTGTAGTCAGCGATATGATCCACGAGGCGACGATTCGTCTCTTCCGGAACATTCTCGTCGAACGAACGGTTGCCCGCCTCCATGTGGAACACAGGAATCTTCATTCGCTTCGCAATCACCGCTGAGATGCAACTGTTGGTATCGCCGAGCACAAGGAAGGCATCCGGAGTCTCCTCACGCAGCACCGTCTCGGTCTTTGTGAGGATGGATCCCAATGCAGCGCCCAAAGATGACGTGTCAGCGTTAAGAAAGTAATCCGGCTTACGTAGCCCAAGATCTTCAAAAAAGACCTCGTTGAGCTCGTAATCGTAGTTCTGTCCCGTATGGACTAGAACCTGATCAGTGTGCTCATCGAGCAGCTTGATCGTTGCGGAGAGACGGATGATCTCGGGCCTGGTGCCGATTACCGTCATCACTTTTAGTTTATCTGCCATGTTAAACTACCTCGGCAATCGTGTCGGGGTTCTCCGGGTTAAAAATTTCGTTCGTCCAAAACGACGTATAAAGCAGGTCATCGCCGATGTTGGTGATGTTGTGTGCCCACATCGTCGGCATGTCAACAGCGATCGGAAAGTCTCCGGAGACTTCAAACGAGATCACCTCGTCTGTGAACAAGCGACGCAGCGATATCCTTGCCCTCCCGTGCAACACGGTGAAGCGCTCGATCTTTCGCCTATGGAAGTGATCACCACGCGTTACCCCAGGCACAGTCGTAGAGAACGAAGATTGGCCGGGCCCGCCATGTGATCGGATAATCTCGAAAAATGAACCGCGCGGATCAGCATGGCGGGTCAACTGGATCGGTGACTGGCTCGGAAACGTGAATGAGCGGTAAGTGTTGAACAAATCTCTATCAAACTCATCAGCGACGTCCGGAATCTCGCCGTAACGGTAAAGCTCCGCGTAACCTTGCATCCGACCCAGTAGTCCTGACACCGTCTCGTTCTGTTCGAGCGCAGAAAGCGAATCAATTTGGACAGCACCGACAAGTAGGTCGACCGCGTTCTGTGCATGAAGGAGTGTGAGTAACTTGTCCTTCTCGACAGTCGGGCTCTCCCCCTTCGCGATGAGATGGCTGAAGGTCGCAGTGACTGAATTGTAGAAGGGGCGACCGTGCTCACCGAACAGGTTTGGCAGTCGCAAGTCCACGAATTCCGCACCCACGTGTGCAGCCGCGGCCGCGACAATGTCACCCGCACGAGCTTTCGCTTCACCGTATACCGAGCCGTTCGTCGACTGCGTTGAGTTAGCGTAGACCACAACTGGAGGCGGATTGTCAGCCGACCGAAGTGCAGTCGCGAACTGTTTGGCAAAGCCGATGTTGCCCTCAGTGACTGCCTCATCTGATGCACGATTCACACCGGCGATGTGAATGGCACGACTGCTTCCATCGATCGCACCGGTAGCCTGCTCGAGATCAAACGCCTCTCCGACAGGTATCGCGTCAACAGTCGTGCCCGAGTCCTGGAGTCCGGCACGGAGGTGCCACCCGAGAAAGCCCCGTGTGCCAGTGGTCGCAAATCTGCTCATGGTTGCGACACCGCCTTCGCGGGAAGGCCTGCAAGAATCAGTTCCTCCCGCACTTCAGGAAGAGTGAGCAAGAGTTGCTCGACCTCCCCGATAGACATTTGATCCACAGTGTGTGAGTCATAGTCCTCGAAGCGGTTCTGGGTCACATCGCCCTCGTCGACGTAGACGCTGTAATTAAGGTCGCGGTTATCGGCGACAACGCGGAAATAATCTCCCATATCCCGTGCGCGTGAGAGCTCCTCACGTGTTGCAAGCGCCTCAGATAATTTCTCGGCATGGCGAGTTCCGATCACGTCTACCTGCGCACCCGAGCGGAACAGGTTCAACACTGCCTGGGCCAGCGATCCAATCGAACACGCCTTGGCCTTGCGCACAAAAAGGTCTCCTTGCTGCGCATTACGAAACGCGAACTCGACTAAGTCAACCGAGTGTGCGAGTGACATCATGAAGCGCGTCATCTCGGGGTTGGTCACCGTGATATTTTTACCGCTCTTAATCTGTCGGATGAACAGCGGAATGACTGATCCTCTCGAATACATCACATTTCCGTAGCGAACGCACGAGACGGTCGTGTCTGTGTTGGGATTGTTCAATCCGTACGACTGTGCGACCTTTTCCATGAGCGCTTTCGACATTCCCATTGCGTTCACTGGGTACACCGCCTTGTCGGTGCTGAGACACACGACGCTCTTCACACCGTTATGATCTGCTGCTCGAACAACGTTTTCGCTGCCTGTAACGTTTGTACGCACGGCTTCCATAGGGAAAAACTCACAAGATGGAACCTGCTTTAATGCCGCGGCATGGAAAACATAATCCACATCCCGTGATGCTCGATCGACACTGTCAAAGTCGCGGACATCGCCCACGTAGAATCTCAAGCGATCATCTTTAATCTCGTGACGCATGAGATCCTGTTTCGCCTCATCACGACTAAAGATGCGAATCTCAGCAACATCCCGGTCCAGCAGCTTCTTTGCAACCGTATGACCGAATGAACCGGTCCCGCCTGTTACGAGGACACGCGCCCCTCCGTATGACTCGCTCATCGTGCGTTCCACTTTCCCTTCACTGCCTCAGCAAGCACTTCTTCAATCCTGGTGATTCCCGATTCTCGGGAGAATTTTGTGTCATATAGTTCTCGCCCACGAAGCGACATCTCCTCGCGCTCGCCGGACGTGAGCGCGGCCGCGGCTCGAAACGTGGCCGCCAACGCGTCTACGTTTTCGGCATCAACTGTGAAGCCAACGTGCGTCTCGTCGACGATTGCCCGCACGTCCCCTTGTACTGTCGTAATCACCGGCACACCGGCTGCGAGCACCGCTTGAAACTTCGACGGGATTGTTCCGTGGAATACAGGCATGTCCTTCAACGACACAAGCGCGTAATCAGCCTTCGCGTAGATCTCAGGCATCCTTTCGCGAGACACTGGATCTTCGAAACGTATATTTGGCGCGCCGAGTTCCGTAACGAGTTCTCGAAGGGTCTCTCGAGCAACGCCATCTCCAACAATGGTCAGCGAAACTCCAGCATCGGCCGCTGCATGGACCGCCCGTACCGCGGTCTCGAGATCCTGCATATCCCCAACGTTTCCAGCATAAACTACCTCGGCACGCGAAGCTCGATGGCTAGGTGGGGGCAGCGCGTCGCTGGAACCACCGGCATCAGCCCAGTTGTAAATTAGGTGGGCGCTATCAGCGCGGACTCCTCGCGAGATCAACGTAGACACCATTGTCGGGGCGATACCCACGACCGCCGCAGCACGCCGATAAACGCTTCGAATCCATGGTCCGAGCACCCTAGCCACGAGGCGTCCCCGCTTGTCGCCCGACATCATCGAGGAGCCAATGATTGAATCTGGCCACAGATCTTGGACGTGCAGAACATACGGTCGGCCGCCTGCGAGTCGCCAGAGCCACGGGCCAAACGCCGCAGTCATCTGTGTTGCATACACGTAGACGATATCTGCATCTCGCGAAACTTTCGACGCGGTGGCAGCGCTGAGCGCAAACGATATATAGTTAAGAATGCGCTTGGTCGGACTGTGAGAATGATCCGCATAGAGCGGAACTCGACAGACTACTACTCGCCCATCTTGCTCGTGACCTCGCCATCGCTGACGATACCCAGAAAAAACCTTCCCCTGCGGATAGTTTGGATATCCAGTGAGCACGCGGACGGAGTGACCACGATCTGCGAGTTCCCGCGCGAGATCCCCTGGAATCGGCGCTGCTTCAGGCGGGTAGTACTGAGAGACGATCAAGATCCTCACGACTCGCTCACTTCCAAGCGCGGGCGCGTTCGAACGTCGGCAAAAGTCCCGCTTGCATCCAAATCTCGTGTAATGCACGTACTCGCTCGGATAAACGCACCTGGAGCCACCACAAGTCCTTGCAGGTTGACTGCACCAGCGCTCATCATTGTTCGGTCGAAGACTTCAACCCCGCCAGACACGATCGCACCATGATTCACCGATACGAATTCACCGCGCACAGAATTATTCCGACGATCGGTCCCGGTTTGAGGGGAACGTATTGTCCAAGGCGCGTGTTCGTTGACTATCATACGTCGCCTCATAGAACAGTTCCTTTCTTGATCTCAGATTTTGAACCAATAACCAGAGTTGGGTGAATGAATATTCCCGGTATCCACCCCGCACCTTCGAAAGTAGCCGCGAGCTTTCCCCGCGCTCCGATTGAACTGATTCCGATGCCGAAGGTGACGTACGCAATTCTCTGCAGCGCAGTGTGGGTCCTTCCCAGATACTCGAACCCTTTCGCCGCAATCCCATCCAACTCAATCTCAGCAGGTCCACCATCGACGACACCCTCGACGCGCCAGCTCGGTGCCGGTGATGCGACCTTGATCGTTTCGATGACGACAATATCGTCAGGCATCCATGCCCCCGAACTTCGTCATCGTCGCGTGGCCTTCGTGACTGATTCCCTCACGAGCGAATACTGACTTCACCGTCTTGATCAAGATGCGAACATCGACACTCAGGCTACGGCCCTCGACATACGCGATATCGTAGGCAAATTTCTGCTCCCAGGTCAGTGCGTTACGTCCGCTGACCTGCGCGGCCCCAGTGATGCCGGGGCGCACTTCATGCCGTCGTGCCTGTTCCGGAGTGTAGTGATTCAGATATTCGACGAGCAACGGGCGGGGGCCCACGACACTCATATCTCCCCTAAACACATTGACCAGCGACGGAAGCTCATCGAGACTCGTTGAGCGCAAAATTTTGCCGAAAGGGGTAAGCCGGTCCTCATCATCGATTAAGCCTTTCGCTTCATCAACATCCAGCATGCTCCGAAACTTGTACAGCTTAAAAACCTCTCCATTTCGTCCCGGGCGTTCTTGTTTAAACAGCACAGGCGAACCAAGCTTTAAGCGAACCAGAACAGCTGTTGCACCGATTATCGGTGAGAGGACCACGAGTCCCGTTCCCGCTCCAACAATATCAATTCCGCGCTTGACCACATCGTAAGCACGTCGATTCCTACTCACTTCCGCCCGCCTATGAACGCCGAAATTTTGTCGAGGACGAACTCTCGCTGCGTCGGTTTCAAGGCAGAACCACTTGGTAGCGTCAGGTTGGTCCTAAACAACTGCTCCGCTACCCCGCTAATCTCGCCCTGGAATCTTGAGAACACCGGTTGCAAATGCATTGGCTTCCAAATTGGTCGACTTTCAATATTTTGCCGCGCCAGCGCTGAGGCGAATTTGTCTGGACTGAAACCAGTGACCGATTCATCGATTGAAATGGCCGTCAGCCATACGTTATCTTCCTCATCCCCCTCGACGCCGAAAACTTCGACGCCATCAATTCGGGAGAACAACTCCTTATACAGATTCCGTACCGTCCGACGTTTCGCAATCATTTCATCAAGACGACTGAGTTGAGCACGTCCCAGAGCAGCGAGCAAGTTACTCATACGATAGTTGTATCCAACATCGGCGTGCTCGTAGTGAACTACCGGTTGCCTAGCCTGCGTCGCCAGATAACGGACGTGATCAGCGAATTCCGCGTCATCGGTCATCAGCATGCCACCACCAGATGTGGTCATAATTTTATTTCCGTTAAAGGAAAACACCGATGCAGCCCCGAAACTGCCGGCAGCCGTACCTTTGTGAGTTGCGCCAAGCGACTCGGCGGCATCCGAAAGAACTGGGACTTCAAATTCATCAGCAATTGCCAGTATGTTCGTGTAGTCAGCAGCCTTGCCCAACAGATCCACAGGTAGGATCGCGGCCACCCGCCGGCCTTCCTCTGCTAGACGAATAAGCCCCCGCCGCAGCAGTTCTGGATCCATGTTGCCAGTTTCGGGTAAACAGTCAATGAAGTACGGTTCCGCTCCCGTGTACATGATCGCATTAGTTGTTGCGGCAAAAGTCATAGTTGAAGTGACTACAACATCACCCGGTTTTGCGCCGAGAGTTAACAGTCCGAGGTGCAATGCCGAGGTCCCAGAGCTCAGCGCTACCCCGTGTGCTACGCCAATGCGCAGGGCCAGCTTAGCTTCAAAAGCATCAACATCGGGGCCGAGTGGTGCAATCCATCCACTACGCATGGCTGCCAAGACAGCTTCTTCTTCAAGCTCCCCCACGTCGGGAGAAGACATGTAAATTCGTTCGTTCACAGTTGGACGCGCTCCGTGTTCGGCCGCGCAACAGGCGCGGATTCAAAAGTACTTTGAGTATTCAACATTTGTGTCATCTAATCGGCCGTATCCAGCCGATTAGGTGAAATAGAATCAGTCCGAGTGTGCGAAATCTGGGGACGAAAATGACATTCAAGATTCTCTTTAAATTCAACAATTTCCTCATGCGACTTCTCACCTTTGCGAAGCCCGGTGAAGAGAAACACAATGTCTTTACCGGATATCTCGATCATACGCGGTGCAACATCCCGAATCCGAAACGGCTCACCCGTTCGAGGATCAACACTTCTACCGCACGACCGATACCGCCAGCCTGGATGACTAACTGGCCGGCCAAAGGAATCGTTATGAAGTTTCGATTCGCATACAGGGTTGGTCACTGTCAACGGTCCACCGGACTCGAAAAACGACTGGAAAGTCGGGATCATCGAATCGCGGCGCTCGACCACATTGACGAAACTTACCGAAAGGTACCGGAATCCGGTAGCTTCAGCCGTACGCGATTCAATCTTCTCCGTAACACGATTGGACTGTCCAAGCACACTTGTGGAATTGGCCGTTTTTTCAGTGGAGATCTTCGCAAAAACAGACAGGCCGGCTGAACGAGCGTCACTAGTTACGTTGAGTGGGCCAAAAAAATTAGTATTCCAAGCTTCGTCCGGGTATAGGTATTGCTCAAGCATTAATAGATACTAGGGTTTGGCAGCATGAAACACCACTTCCGGCCTTTGCTGGGCAAACCCTATTACAAGACTTCTCTTTTACGAATATTTGCCAGCACCACATCACGTATAACTTCCGCTTACTCTCTTGCGTGGGTTTCGGACGAAGCGTTTCAGTTAACATCAGTTCTGTCTCGCATGTCAGTGGAGTAGGCCCTACGAAGACGCGTCTCCCAAGCCGCCTTGGTAAGTAAAGTCGGAGACATCGAACTAACATCAGCATGCGAGATTTGTGGGTGGAAAGGGCGGCTGTCAGCTTCTCCATATCCGACGAGCTCCTCATGGAGCTTTTCGCCTTCACGCATCCCGGTGAACACAATTTCAATGTCTTTTCCTGACATTTCAATCATGCGCTGGGCAACGTCGAGAATCTTCACTGGTTCACCCATGTCCAAAATAAGCACCTCGCCCGCCCGACCGATACCGCCAGCCTGTACCACCAACTGGCAGGCCTCTGGGATCGTCATGAAGTACCGAGTGATATCCGGATGTGTAACAGTCAGTGGTCCGCCTGCTTCAATGAGCGAACGGAACGTGGGCAACATTGAACCTCTGCTCCCGATTACGTTCCCAAATCTGACCGAAAGATAAGGTTTGCCCGTTTCAATGGCCATCCATGCAGTAAGTTTTTCGGCCATTCTCTTGGAATGACCGAGTACGCTGGTCGGGTTGGCCGCCTTATCTGTGGAGATGTTTACGAAGGTCGCCACATTCGTGGATTGCGCCGCACGCAATACATTCAGGGTGCCAAGAACATTGGTCTTCCAAGCTTCATCCGGGTACTGTTCCAACATCGGCAGATGCTTCAATGCGGCAGCATGGAAAACCACGTCAGGGCGGCGTTCTTCGAAAATCGTCTGTAGTGCTTCGGTATCTCGAATATCCGCTAGTACAACGTCTCGTGTATGTAGTAGCCCGTGACCAGCGATTCTAATTTGAGCGCCTTGTAAGCCAGTCTCATCGCGATCCAGCATGATCAGCTCTGATGGAGCGAACTTACTGATCTGCAGGCACAATTCTGTCCCGATGGACCCACCGGCGCCGGTGACGAGAACTCGTTTTCCGGCCAGATAGCCCGCAATGGACTCAATTTCGGTATCGACCGGGTGCCGGCCAATGAGATCCTCAATGGATAGGTCTCTCAGGTCCGAGAGCTTGGTCTTCCCAGCCAGAACATCATTCAGTGGCGGTAAAACCATGACATTCAGGCCAGCCTCGGCGGCTGTGTCTGAGATCAATCGAACTTGTGGGGCGTCAACATAGTTGATGGCTACGACGAGTTCAACTGCGCCTGTCTTGGCGGCCACCTCAGCCAAGGAATCAAGACTTCCCATCACCTGAACGCCGCGAATCTGGAAGTTTGATTTGGCGGGGTCGTCATCGATTAAAGCGACGGGGCGATAGGTGGTGTTAACGTCCGTGAGCATACGCCGCACGAGGGTTTCACCCAAGTAGCCAGCACCGTAGATAATGGTGGGCAAGGCCGCGTCTCCAGGCCGCAATTGCTGTTCGCTGGCGATCCTCTGTACGTATCTGACACCACACATAAACATTAGTGCGATTGGAGCACCGATTAGCCCTATGCTGCGAGGCACATCCCAGTCTGTTCCGAAAGCGAACAGCACCATGCTGACGATTGAGCCGACTAGCGCCATCGCGTAGACCAGCACCCGGATTTCTTCAAAGGTTCCGTAGGAGTAGCGCCCGGCATACACAGCAAGCAGCCATCCGAGGACGAGGTGGAGGGAAGCAGCCCCCAGTGCAACCAAAAGGACCGGACCGACGTTGATTTCTGTCATTCTCAGTTCAAAGCGGAAAATAGTGGCGAGCAACAAGGCTGCAACCCACGCCGCTAAGTCAATAGCGATGTGTTGGTCTCGAATCCAGCGACTATTGGACTTCGGCGGTTTCCACCGCGGTGCGTCTGAAACGTTGGTCCCGCTCGCGTGCGCTGCGTCAGAATCCATCTATTTCCCCCAGAAAAAGTTGTTTGACCACATGGCCTTAATTCACCGATATTCATCCCCGTGAACAGGGTTACGATATCAATCTTGACCTGCGAACCATAAATCTTGTCCTTCGCACGCAAGCTTAAAATACTCCTGACGATCATCCGATTGGTATTGAGGGAGTGAGTCTCATCTCGCCCTTTCACCAAGACAGGTAACGAATTTGCCTGTCATTTTGCGAAATTACGCCTCAATCAGTATAGGTTCTGCGGCCAGCCCGAGGGTGACGGACACCTCGATTATTACGGTGAAAAATATTGCACGCCATTAGCCCCTGCATTCAGAGCACAAATTCGTTTCTTCGCCTGTGTCACAAGATAGGAATCAACGCCGATTCCTCCAGCTAGGGTAGATTCCATGGCAAATCAAAACTCTGAGGCCGCAGCATCCCAACTGGCAATCCTGCTGACTCCCCAGGGGTGGGAACTCCTAAACTCGGTCGACCCGTCCGCCGCCGGAACCAAGGAAGCAGCACTGAACCTCAACCTGTCCTTGCGCAAGGCAGGCCACTCTGTGGAATTGGTGACTGCGGTGGTACAACAGGCGCAGCTCCGTTCAAAGGCCCGGACCAAATTCGGCCCCTTCGCCGACCGCATGGTCTTCACCCCGGCCGGCCTGGAACAGGCTACACGGCTCAAACTCGCAGGACTCCACGCCCAGCGCTTCACCCGCGCCGGGATCAAGAAGGTAGCCGACCTAGGATGCGGAATCGGCGCCGATTCGCTCGCGCTAGCCAGCGCCGAACTCGACGTGACCGCCGTGGAGATGGACGAAACGACTGCGGCAGCAGCAACCTTGAACCTCATGCCGTGGCCCACCGCCACCGTGGTCAACGCCGACGCGACCACCTTTGATTTGACCGGTTTTGACGGCGTGTGGCTCGACCCGGCTCGCCGAACCACCGATACGTCCGGCACTTCGCGGATCTTTGATCCGGAGGCCTTCAGCCCGCCCCTGTCCTTCGTGGAGTCGCTGGCCGACCGTGGACTGGCCGTGGGCGTGAAGATGGGCCCGGGACTGCCCCACGAAGCGGTCCCTTCCAATTGCGAGGTCCAGTGGGTTTCGATCAACGGGGACGTTACGGAGGCCGCACTCTGGTTCGGCCCGCTCGCCCGCCCAGGGATTCGCCGGGCCGCCCTGGTCATTGCCGCACACGGCGCCACCGAGCTGACAAGCCCCGTGGACTTCGACCCTGACGCCGCGCTGCGCGGCGACGTGCCGGTGGGAGATATCGATTCCTACATCTATGAACCCGACGGCGCCGTGATCCGCGCCGGACTCATTGACGAATTGCTCAAGACCACCGGCGGGCACCTGATCGATCCGCGTATCGCCTATTTCAGCACCGCGGAGGCCATTGAAACCCCGCTTGCCAAGGCGTACAAGGTTCTTGCCGTCCGGCCCTACCATGTGAAGAATCTCCGTGCCTGGGTCAAGGCCGAAAAGATCGGCGTGCTGGACATCAAGAAACGCGGCATGGATGTCACGCCGGAGGAACTGCGCAAGATCCTGCTGGCAGGTACCGGTCGCGATGCCAAGAACAAGGCAACCCTGATCCTCACCCGGGTCGGCGATCAGCGTTACGCCATTGAGGTCGAGCCCGTGTAGGTGGTGTGTGCGCACGAGCGCCCTGTTGATCCACAAAATCACCCCCGACCCTCGACGGTCGCATCAAACGCGCCATTACGCTCGATAGACTGAGCAGTAACAACATATTGGCGTGATTCGCCGCATAAGACATGGAGGCCCGATGCAGATAGATTTCGCATCATCACGCCAGTCCACCCTTGGTGTGGAATGGGAAGTTGCATTGGTGGATCGGCATACCTCCGATCTGCGGTCGGTTGCCGAGGAAGTGCTGGCCGAGTTGAACCTCCGTCATGGTTCGCTTGCCATCGACGAGGAACATCCCCACGTCAAGCAGGAATTGCTGCTGAACACCGTGGAGATCGTCACCGGTGTTTGCGAAACCGTTGCCCAGGCCAAGGCCCAACTGCACGAGAACCTGGTGGCGGTCCGCGAGGTCACCGACCCGATGGATGTCGATCTGTACTGCGCAGGTTCCCACCCGTTCGCACCACCCAAGCTGCAGCCGGTCACTGATAAGGACCGCTACGCCAAGATGATTGACCGCACCCAGTGGTGGGGTCAGCAAATGGTGATCTACGGTGTGCACGTGCATGTAGGACTGGACTCCCGGGCCAAGGCCCTGCCGATCGTTGACGGGCTGATCAACTACCAGGCGCACTTCCAGGCGCTGAGCGCCTCCAGCCCGTTCTGGGGTGGGGAAGACACTGGCTACGCCTCGCACCGTGCCCTGATGTTCCAGCAACTTCCCACCGCCGGGATCCCCTACCATTTCCCGAGCTGGGACCAATACGAGGCCTACGTCGCCGACATGTTGCACACCGGCGTCATTGATGACATCTCGGAAATACGCTGGGATGTGCGCCCGGTCCCCCGCTTCGGGACCGTCGAAATGCGCATCTCCGATGGGCTCTCCTCGCTGCAAGACATCGGTGCCATTGCCGCACTCACCCAGTGCCTCGTGGATGACATGTCCACGACGCTGGACAATGGCGGCACCATCCCGGTCATGCCTCCTTGGTACCGGGTTGAAAACAAATGGCGTGCTGCCCGTTACGGCATGGAGGCCATCATCATCCTCAACGCCGCCGGGGATGAAATGCTCGTCACCGAGCATCTTCTCCAGGAGCTCGTCCGTTTGGCCCCCGTCGCCGAAAAACTTGGCTGCAGTACCGAGCTCGCCGATGTGGAACGCATCATCAAGGGCGGTGCTGGCTACCAGTGGCAGCACAAGATTGCATCGGCCCACAACGGCAACCTGCGCGAGGTCGTCAAGGACAACGTGCGTCGCATGCACTTGGCCTAAGACGAAGCCGTACGGAACCTATGCGAAAGGGTGGATGGGACTATTCCCATCCACCCTTTCGCATTACCGGCAGTCTTTAGAAGGCCAATGAAATCAGGCTCACGGGCTGTCCGGAGTCGGTGGAGAAACCGAGCCCCGTGGGCAGGACGTTGTCTGCCACCAGCTGTGAACCGAGAGCTGCAACCATGGCGCCGTTGTCGGTGCACAGGTTACGTGGTGGCACACGCAGTGTGATCCCTGCCGAGGCACAACGCGCGGCCAGCAGCTCGCGCAAGCGCGAATTCGCAGCCACTCCGCCGCCCAGCAAAAGGTTCTTCAAACCGTGTTCCCGACAGGCACGAACCGCCTTGGACGTGATCACGTCCACCACGGCTTCCTGGAAGCTGGCGGCGATGTCGGCGACCGGTACCTCTTCCCCGCGCTTCTGGTACTGCTCGACGCAGCGCGCAACAGCTGTCTTCAGTCCAGAGAAGGAGAAATCATGGCGGTGCTTTCCCGGCTCTTCTTCAGTTCCAATGAACTTGGGCAGCGTCAGACCGCGCGGAAAGCGGATGGCTTTCGGGTCGCCTTCCTTGGCAATCCGGTCAATAACCGGTCCGCCCGGGTAACCCAGTCCCAACAGCCGGGCTACTTTGTCGTAGGCCTCCCCCGCCGCGTCGTCGATTGTGGCGCCGAGAAGGCGCACATCCGAAGTGAGCGAGTTGACTTGCAGGATTTCGGTGTGGCCACCGGAGACCAGCAGTGCACCAAGGTTCTCGGGCAGCTTTCCCCCGTCCAAGACGCCCACGCCCACGTGCGCGACCAGGTGGTTGATTGCATAGAGCGGCTTGCCTGTGGCCAGGGCCAGGGCCTTTGCAGCCGAAACGCCCACCATCAATGCGCCGGAGAGCCCGGGACCGCTAGTCACGGCAATCGCGTCGATTTCCGCCAGGGTTACCCCGGCCTCCTTGAGTGCGGACTCTAGCGTCGGGACAAAGGCATCCAGGTGGGCGCGGGAAGCAATTTCCGGAATGACACCGCCGAAACGCACGTGCTCCTCCATGGAGGAAGCCACTGCGTTGACGAGTAGGTCGGTTCCACGCACGATACCCACTCCGGTTTCATCACAGGAGGATTCAATGCCAAGTACAAGCGGTGCAGAAAGGGACATGAAATCAATTTTAGGTGGCCCACCGCGGTTTGGACGAAGTGGCATACATCAGGAGGAAAGCCAGCCGATGTGCGAGTGCAATTCTTGGCATGCCGTGCGAGGCGAATTCTATCGAGTCCTCAGGCGATATCCGTTCTTTCAGCTCATCCTGGCGTTGTCTGCATTTTAGAAACACAGATTATTTGTTGTTCGATTTGATAGGCACCGCGAAATTCCAGGTAAACGGTGTTCGCAGAATTGCCCCACTTAGATGGCATCATCGATCGAGAAGGTGCCTCCAGTCGGGACGTGGGTGAGAGCCTCGGAGACGGCGCGGCCCGGGTTGACAACGAAGATCCCCCCACGCACAGACCGCCATTGATCATTACGGGCCCTGTGTTGAGTTACTGCGTCTGCTTAACCGACGTTTGGGCCTGATAGTGTATTCCTGCCTCGGGTATATGCCCGGGTCGTTATCATTCATCCGAGGGGAACCTATGACCGCCGTAGCTGAAACGCGCCCACAGGCAGGCGCGTTTAAGAAATCAGGTTTCCGGCCCGACATCCAGGGGCTACGGGCTATTGCAGTGCTTCTCGTTGTCCTCTACCACTCGGGGGTGGAGTGGATCTCCGGCGGGTACGTCGGCGTGGACGTTTTCTTCGTGATCTCCGGGTTCCTAATCACCACACACCTGCTGGAATCACTGGAGCGGCATGGTCGGGTCCATTTCGCCAGCTTCTATGCGATGCGTGCCCGTCGGATTCTGCCTGCTGCCCTGCTCGTTGCCGCCTTGACGGTTCTGGCGGCCTGGGTTTGGATGCCACCTCTACTCATGACAGAGGTAGTGAAGGGTGCAGCGGCCGTGGCTCTTTATGTACCCAACATGCTCTTTGCGGTCCAGGGGACGAACTATCTTGCCGAAACCGCGCCGTCTGTGTTCCAACACTACTGGTCCCTGGGAATCGAGGAGCAGTTTTACCTATTCTGGCCGGCCGTCCTCGCGCTCGGGTTCTGGCTGGTGCGCCGTAACGAGCGCCGGCTGCTGGTCATCGTCGCAACCTTGACGGTCGCTTCATTCGCCTTGTGCGTGGTTGGAATGCACTTATCCCAGCCGTGGACGTTCTTCTCGCTACCGAGTAGGGCGTGGGAGCTCGGAGTCGGTGCTCTGGTCGCGTTCCTGATGCGGTCCGGTCCCCGGTGGCTGTCGCTTCCCCGCACTGGCCTGCTGGCATGGGCCGGCCTCGTGCTGATCCTTATAGTTGCGGTCTCATTCGACGCTTCTACCCCCTTCCCTGGCTACATGGCCGCCCTGCCCGTAGTAGCCACCGTATTCATGATCGTCGGTGGCGCAGTCCCGGGGAACATGAATGCGAACCGTATCTTGAGCATCGGTCCGCTCCAGCTCATCGGCGCAGTCTCCTACTCCCTTTACCTCGTGCACTGGCCGTTGCAGGTCATCCCGCAGGCCGCCGTTGGCGCGGACTCCCCGCTCCCGCTCTGGGTCCGACTTCTACTCGGAGCAGCAGCATTTCCGCTCGCGTGGCTGTTGTACAACTATGTGGAGGGACCAGCTAGGTCCTGGAGCCTCCTCACGCAGCGCAAACCGATTTGGTCTGGGATCGTTGCTGTGGCCACATCCCTGACCGTCATCTTGCTCGCAGGAGGCACTTATCTCAGTATCTCTCGGACAGTCCTCGCGACTGATCGCACAGCGGCACAGGAAGCGATCACTGTATACCCCGCTGGCACCGACTACGTTCCGGCCAATCTCACGCCTGAACTTCGTGGTTCCATGTCGGACAACCCTGCCATCTACTCCAACGGATGCCATCGGGACGTAAGTGAGACTGACGCCAGCGGGTGCCGTATCGGCGCGAACTCGGAAGCTCCCCTCGTGTTCCTTTTCGGCGACTCGCACGCGGCTAGCTGGTATCCAGCCCTTGAACAGTTGGCGAATGACGGACAGATCCGACTTGACACGAACACCAAAAGCTCCTGCCACTCCGTCAATGTTGCGCAGATGCTCGACGGCGTCGAATACACCGAGTGTCACACGTGGCGGCAGGGGGTGCTGAATCGGATTGACGTAGAACAGCCGGACCGGGTGCTCCTAGCTAACTACGCCAACGAGGACGGACCCCTCGTCGGGGGAAACCAAAACTTCCCGGCACGTTGGCAGGCCGGGTTAGAGTCGACGATTAGGGCGATCTCCGGACCGAATGTAGACATTTTGGCAGATGTTCCCAACCACGGCAGTACGCCCGCCATCTGCCTGTCGGCAAACCTTAATAACGCCAACCACTGCGCAACTGTCAAGTCAATGGCTTTCAACGCCGATCTCGTCCGAGCCGATCAGTCTGCAGCCCATGTCACCGGAGCCCACTACTTGGATCTCACTGCGTACTTCTGCAACGAATCCTTGTGCCCGCCTATCATTGGCACGACCCTCGTCTATCGCGATGGGCACCACCTCACTGAGAGCTTCAGCCGCCAGATGGCGCAGCCCCTGCTGGAAGGACTCAGCGCGTCGCGGAAGTGATCAGCGAAGTGGTACATCTGCGATTTAAGTATTCAGATCAGGACGTGCGGGCCTAGTGGCCTAGATGAGTCAGTCCTAATTGACGCTTGGAACGAGACAGGGTCCGGGAACTTGTTCCCGGACCCTGTTAATCGCTGGCGGAGAGTGCTAAGTCTCGTATGTGAACCCAAAACTGA
>NZ_JAOYTG010000032.1:0-17555 GCF_025847175.2 Paeniglutamicibacter sp. ZC-3
AATTCGCAGACGCCGTCCGCGCCCACCGCTACATCGGTCTGTGCTGGGGATCGCCTGGGGTCGGCAAAACCCTTTCGGCCCGGCACTACGCCGGCGCCGACGATTGGGAACAATGGCAGATGCCCTTCCCCGAGCACCTCGATCCCGTACCTGAACGCGTGCTCGAATCCCGCACCGCATTCTTCACCCCCACGGTCTCGGCAAGCGTCCGGGAAATTGACCAAGGGCTCCCGCGCGTCTGCCAACAGATTTCCTATGCTCTCGACTACGCCGAACACGGCGTCGTGGATCCCTTCATCCACCGCGAGTCACGCTCCAGCGGCCGCACCGAACTGCTCATCATCGACGAGGCCGACCGCCTCAAGACCGCCGGCCTCGAACAGGTCCGCGACTATTTCGATCGGCACACCATGGGCGTCATACTCATCGGAATGCCGGGGATCGAAAAGCGCCTGGCCCGCTACCCGCAGCTCTATAGCCGCATCGGCTTCGCGCACGAATACTGCCAACTCACCCCCGAGGAACTCACCGCAGTTTTGACCCGACGTTTCCCGCCAGGGAACGACGAAGCCGATGGCGGTCTCGCACACGCAACAGCCATCGCGACCATCGTCCGCATCACCGGCGGCAACTTCCGCCTCGTCGACCGGCTGACCACCCAGATCGAACGCGTCCAAACGGTCAACGCCCTCGCCGGACTCACCCCCGAGATTGTCGACACTGCACGGCGAGCCCTACTCATCGGCCAATAAGCGCCGCGAAAAACACGCCACTTACCGTTGCGATTCACATCGAAAACGTTGAAATTTCAATGGAGTCCCATTCGCGCATGACCCGCCCGCACTAATGCCCGGTGAAGGTAGCCCAAACGCTACACTTGGAACATGTCGTCGCATCTGGTCGGGTACGCCCGCGTCTCCACCAACTCTCAAGACCTCGCCTCCCAGCAAGCGGGCCTGAAGGCGCTCGGAGTTCCCGAGGAGCTGGTCTATGTCGACCACGGCCTCACCGGTCGCAACCGCGAACGGCCCGGACTCAAGCAGGCCCTGGCTGCGTGCCGCGCCGGCGACACCCTGGTGGTCACCAAGCTCGACCGCCTCGCACGCTCCCTGCCCGATGCACGGGACATCGTCGAGGACCTCACCAAGCGCAAGGTCAAGCTCAGCCTGGGCGGGAACGTCCACGACCCCACCGACCCCGTCGGGCGGCTGCTGTTCAACGTCCTGGCGATGGTCGCCGAATTCGAATCCGACCTCATCCGTGCAAGGACCAGGGAGGGCATGCAGATCGCCAAGGCCAAGGGCCGGCTGCGCGGCAAGCAACCCAAGCTCTCCCCCGCCCAAGAAAAACACCTCGTGGCCCTGCACCACGGCGGCAAGCACACCAGCGCCGAAATCGCCGAACTCTTCGGCGTCGCCCGCAGCACCGTCTACCGGATTGTGCAGCGCACATCCTAGAACGAAGTTCGATTTACCCTGTATGGCCAGAAATCAGCGAATCGCTCGGAAGACCGATAATGCTACTAGTTGGCACTCATGCGGCCAGAATGTAAACATGCCTAACCCTGAGAAGACTGCTCCTATTGCAGCGCCTGACGACGACACCGTGTATTCCGTTATGGATCGAATCATGATCGATTTTGGCCGCTCTTTAGAAGAAGTAGACGGCTTCGCGGGCCTTGGTTCAGGATTGGCTACACTTTTCAGGCGCGAGAAGGTGCCGAATGAAGCTGAAATACGCGCGATTCTTGAAGGCAGCGACAAGTGATCAAGGTCGAGAAACTACGCGTCAACAACTTTCGGGGCATCCGCTCATTTGAATTTAGGATGGATCAAAAGCCCTTCGTAGTTGCAGGACGGAACGGGACAGGAAAGAGCGGCGTGATCGACGCGCTGGAGTTTGCGCTTACCGGGTCCATCACTCGTTTAACGGGCAGCGGGACAGCTGGAGTCTCCGTGAAGTTGCATGCTCCGCATGTCGACGTAGCTCAGACCCCTGAAGATGCGTGGGTCGAGATGACATTTACCGTCGTCGGCACCGGCTCCTCCCACACTCTAAAGCGAACTGTTGCAACTTACCGAAAGCCAACCCTCTCCCCAAAAACTCCCGAAGCGGAGGCTGCACTCGAATGGATGGTGCAGCATCCCGAGTTCGCACTGACGCGAAGAGAGATCGTCCGCTTCGTTCTGGCCGAGGGCAAAAGCCGAGCAGACGGTGTAGCGGAGCTGCTAGGTCTTCAACGCATTGGGAAAGTGAGAGAGACATTAGTCCGGGTGCGAAATGCAGACAAACGCGATTCTGAAGTTGCCCAAGCCAATCTCGCCGGTCGAAAGAAAGCATTACTGTTCGCGTCCGGAATCGAAACCCTCAGCCCCGCAGCGTTGTTGAGTGTCGTCAACGCAAACAGAACAAGTTTAGGGCTGACGACTATATCGGATCTGACGCCAAAATTGATCCTCGAGGGAGTAGATTCATCCTCGAGTAGTTACACTCCCCTGGCCAATAGATCCGAGTGGTTAGACAAGCTCCCAGGGCTTCAATCCAGCGTGGCAAGCTCCCTTCAGGCCGACCTTGATGGCCAGCTATACCAATTAATTGAGGATGCCAATGATCTGAACAATTCCACCGAGTTCATGACAGCTCTAGACTCCGACTCTCTTCTCGAATCAGCACTGGAAATGTTTGACGGTGCGGACTGTCCCGTTTGTGCCACGACTTGGCTCCCCGGGGAGTTTGAGGACATAGTGGCCCGTAAGAAAGCTGAAGCTGCCTCGGCAAGGGACACATTGGCTGCCCTGAAACTGAGGGCAAGCAATCTGGTCCCTGAGTTCATGGAATTGCAGCAATCGATTGTACTTGCGCTTCCTGTGGCGGAAGCGGTTGGCCAAGAGTCGGTCATGACACAGAAGCAACTCGAAGTGATTCGTGCGATAACCGCGGCACTCGCATCCGTCGATACCTCTGATGAGCTGGCAACACTTGGGGCTCTAACGAAATCGCACATTATGCCGCTTAAGGGCTGGTTCTTTGAGCTTGACAGTAAAGTTCGGGCGCTGCCCCTGCCCAGCGAAGCAGATGGGCAAAGAAGCCGATTGCGGTCCCTATCGCAGGCCTTGCACGAGTACACAGAGCAGGAGGTATCGACTTCGGAACTATCCGCCAAGTCTCAGAGGTCCACCACACTCTGTGAAACCTTCGAGGATTCGACTGCTGCGAGCCTTCTACAAATCTATCTTTCCGTTCAGTCGAAGTTCGCACTGTTCTACTCCGCTATCAATGCTGACGACGAGAGCCAGTTTTCGGCGACTTTAACTCAGTCGGGTGCCGGCTTGGACATGAGTGTGGACTTCTACGGCCGTGGAGAGTTTCCTCCCGGGGCGTACCACAGCGAGGGTCATCAGGATGCGATGGGACTGTGCCTCTATCTCGCATTAGCGCAATTTACGCTGGGTACCGGATTTACCCTATGTGCATTGGACGACGTTCTGATGTCAGTTGACTCAGGCCATCGGCGCTTCGTCGTGACCTTGTTGATGAAGGAGTTCCCGGACACGCAGTTTGTTGTGACCACCCATGATGAACAATGGATGCGCCAGATGAAATCTCAGGGATTTGTCAAGGGTCGTAGCGTCCTCCAATTTCGGACTTGGAGCGTGGACAGCGGACCCGTTGACTGGGCGCACTATGAACCATGGGGCGAGATTGAGGCCTTCTTGAAGACAGGCCATGTGAAAGCTGCCGCTGGGTCCTTGCGTTCCTACCTTGAGCACATAGGGCGCGAATGCGCCAGCAATCTCGCCGCACCCATCCCATACAAGCTGGATGGCCAAAATACTCTTGGGGAACTCTTCAACAGCAGTATCAGCACACTTCGATCCACTATTAAGAAAGGTAAGAAGTCCGCCAACTCCTGGGGGCAGACCGATATTGTTGCTCATTTGGACGCTTGGGATAGCCGGGTTCAAAAGACCGCTCAAGAAGCAAAGCAGGACGAATGGGCTATCAACACCGTGGTTCACTTCAACGAATGGGAAAACCAGACACCAGCTGAGTTTTCTTTGGTTGCGGCGTCTTGGAAACTCCTGATGGGGGCATTTTCGTGTAGCAATTGCGAGGGCCTAGTCCAGATAACCGCCGAGAAGGATTCCCTGCGTTGTGCCTGTCAAGCCGTATCGGTAAATCTGCTTGAGAAGAAATAGCTTGGAGCGGGGAATTATCTCGTAGCGAATTAGACGGAGTAAAAGGTAGGGATTTTGGAGGACACGGGAGACGATCGCTGCTGAAAATATCAAGAACACAAGAACGCGCTATTCCTCATAATGCAGGCACGCCAGCTATACAGGTAGATCGCGAAATGAGGCTCGGCCATGCCACTTTCTTCCCCAAATGAGCATCCTTCCTAAACGCTGTCCCGCTGCGACCCAAGCCCGAAACCAGCTCTCGTTATGTCTTCTTCTAAGCTGAGCCAATGGACAGCCTCACACTCGCCTCAACAGTCATTCCCGCTGTGATCAGCGTACTTATCGCCCTTTCCATTGGCGCAGTTGGCTACGTGATAGCCGCATTCAATGAGGGGAAACGCTGGCAAAGACAACAACGAGTCCGTTCCTACATACAGCTTACGAAGGTCCACCATGAATTCCTGGAACAGATGAGGCAACTTGCCTCAAGTGTCATCGAGTACCAAGAGAAATATCCTGACCGCGACAATATGGAACGCAGTAAGGCCATCGAGCACAATTCGTTCGCAGGACAACACAATTCAGCGATTTCCAATTTAGAGCGTCTATCGGTGACACTCCAACGTTCCCATGCTGAGAGTGAACTTCTAGCGACTGAAAAGGCTGTTGATCTTCTAAATGTATACATCGCACGTACGAACGATTGGAGCGAGTCAGCTTGCAAGGGTCTAGGAACAGTGGACCAAGAAGCTCTACAACTCCAAGCCTGGGAAGCGTTCCTTGACCAAGCTCAGCGGGATCTCGGCTTGAAACACTGGTGGAACCGTAGACCATAGATATAAACACGAACCCGCCGCATCCAACATGGATCACAGCCGTGCGAAAACAATGGGATCAAATTGCCATAATATATTAATGCAGAAAAACCTCGAGGATGCGCGTAATCGATACAGAGAAATCTGCATTCCCATACCATGGAACAAAATCACCAGACCTCACCCGTGAAAGTATGAGCAAATGACATCGTATCGCCAAGGCAATTCAATACCAGACGACAATAATTTGGAGAGAGCGATCGCCGCCTCCAAGGAGGAGGAAGCTAAGGCGCGCGAGCTTGCCCTGGCAAACACGCAATACGACGTGGACGATCCAGCGATTCAGGCGCTCGTCTCAAAGGCAATCAATAATGAGAAGACGCCGCCAAGGAAACACCACATCGTTCCCGCGTCCTATTTGCGGAGATGGACGGAAGCAAAACAACTGCGCGTAACAAACGTGGATGAAGGAAATTCCTGGACGTGTGCTCCTGAGAAGGCGGCTCGGATTACAGACTTCTACAGCATGGCCTCCGAAGACGTGGACCCGGCGGTGGTTCCCCCACTATTTGCCGAAACGCAACTCTCCGAGATCGAAGAATTGGGCAAGCACGCGATTGATGACTTCCTTCAACATGGCTTGTCCAGCCGCAATTCCACATCCAAAGACAGCTTGGCAATTTTCCTAGGTTTTCAGCATGTCAGGGGAACGGGCACCCGAGAGCGGAGCCAGGCGATTACACGTGAGCAGTTCAAGATGCAATACGGGGATCTGAGCGACGAAAAACTTTCTGATTTGGCCCAGAAAAGTAGTGTGCCACCCACACCGGAGCAACTCGCGGAGTCGAAGAGGTTCATTGCTGGTATTCAAGACGGTTCGATAGAAATCCAGCAGCAAACAGCGGCCGCCGTGTCTTTGTCATTTTCGATGGCTTTGCCTGTGGCCGAAGAGCTTTCCAAACGGCACTGGGTAATCCTCCGGACGCCACACATGCTGTTAACCTGCGACGAACCAGTCGTACCCATTGGGGGTCCTGGTACTTCCCGCGGTATGCAGAGCGGCGTGGGCGAAGCATGGGTGGTGGTTTTCGCCTTGGAACCAGGAGCTCTTCTGGCCATGTTCAAACATCCTCCTCGACGGCATTGGCTACGAGATCTGACGACCGCAGAGACGGTAGAGATCAACCACGAAATTCTGGCCCATAGCCACAAATTAGCTTTCGAAAAGGCCAGCCGACGGATGTCTGCTGCATTGAAGGTCCCCCGGCTCTCCTCCCTACTGGAAATCACTGAACACCCAGTTGAAGGAGAAAGCGCCAGATCCCTTTTGAGCTTTTACACTCCCTCCAGATGGAAAGATTCAGACGCCCCTCCCCCGTGGCCCGTCGAACGTTGGTATCGCTAGAGACCAACACGCGGCAGCGTCGACGCCGGTGGAGAAGAGTCAGACCTTGTTCAATGGGAGACGAAGGTCTGATTCCGCCCATACCTCCTGTGCCAGACAGCCTTGAGTATTTACTGGTACTTGTCGGAGTCCAGCGCTCCCACAGCTAGAAGCTCTCGTTTTCGCCTCGGCGTTCACTGGGGTTTCGGTATCCCTGCCGACGGTCGCTTTCTGGACCTTAGCCAGCTCCTCACCCAATTGTTCGTTAGCCTTGCTGCCCGCGCGAGGTGCTTACCGGCTAATGCGGGCCATCCGCTCCGAAGAACGGGACGACCGAAGACCGCCACCCAGCGGCCATCACTTACGTGGCATCGGTGTGGGGTTCGTCGTCCTGATCGATCGTTAGTGCGGTTGGAAGCGGCAACCCGTACTTCTCGCACAGGAATCTGGTCTGGCAGTACCGCTGGGCGTCGGCGGCCACGTTGCCCAGGATCGCGGAATTCATTCCAGCCCCGATGAGGACACCCACGAGGGGCACGACCTTGGCGACATTCTGAACCGGGACCCTGGAGCCGGCCGGGCCTAACTGCTGCATCAACTTCTCAAGGGCAGCCAAGAGACGATGGTCTGCGCGGAGCTTGTCTGACCACCTTATGCGACCCCTGATCGCGTCGGCCGCACGCGCCACGTCACGCAACGGTTCTGCCTTGGCCGCCTGCGCCATAAACGACCGACGTACCAGGCGTTGAATGAACATCAGTTCATCAGGGTCTTTGGCATCGTAGCCGTAGGAGTAAGCAATGCGCGTTGCGATCGACGTGCTCAGGACCTGGATGACAAGGATGTCCGCCGTCATCGCCACAGGGATACCGGCAACGGGGACCATGGCTAGCAGACCCATGGCGCCACCTTCGAATGCACCAGCGGTCCGCCATGTGAGGGTGTTGAAGGTCAACAGCCGGTCACAGACCTTAAGGTCGTGCTGCCGTAGTTCGGTGAAACTGTTGAGTTCAAGACCCTGCTTGCGGGCGAGCTTTTGGACGCTCTTGGGGTCGTTAAGCTCCATGGCCCAGTCGTTGACCAACTCGAGCAGCGAGGCCCCGGCTCCCAACGCCGGCCCCACGGCCTTGTTGGCGACCGCGTCGCCTGCGCGACGGATCGGCTTCATGACCGCCTCCGGCACGGCGCTCGTCACCCGACTCACGGCATTTCCCGCCGCTTCACCGGTGCGATCGAGGGCGGCGCTGGCCCAGTTCGGCAGACCACGACGGTTGTCACGGCGCTGCCAGTGCTTGTTGAGCGTGTCCCAAACCTGCCTCTCGTACGCGCTCATCGTGGTCGCGCCGTCGACGACTAGGTCGGTGTTAGTGCTCATTGAAGTTCTCCATTTCGAATGTGATCGCTGGGTCCATGATGTCCTACCCGCCGCCAGGTGTGTGCATCCGCAATGCGCAGGCCGGAGCAGAAGTCGACTGCACGGCCGCCTGCGGGTTAGGACGGAAGGGCACGGACCGGACATCCGGGCAAATGACTTGGAGGATTGACAGCGCGACCGTCTCTCAGCCCCTGGAATACGAGTCATCCTTACCGTGCAGTCGCCCTGTCTGCAATTGTCCACTTCGGGCGAATCACCACTAAGCGGGGACAACTTCTGCGGTGTCGGATGCGTGGATACACTTCCGACTCAGCGATGGGCGGATTTCTAACGGGCCTAAAAAGAATTCTGACCCGTCTGCCAGCTAGTCCCAGGCCAGCATTACGTGCTACCACCAAGAACTTACAGTCGGTTCAAGGCCGGGAAATTTCTGAGATCCTTGAGTGAGAATACACGGAAGCTAAGGAACAGGTATATGACCCAAGACAGCACTGTCGCCGAGATTTACTTCGACGAGTCAGGACACGACGGTGAAAACCTCATGGGTGGCACTACAACCGTCTTCGCCCATGGCAGCGTCCACATGGAGGTGGCAGAGGCTTCCGATCTAGTGGCCTACCTACGCAAGAAAACTCGCGCTCAGGGCGAAGAACTCAAGGCCAAGACCGTCATCAATAGCGGTCGCGGGCTCCTGAACGAACTGTATGGTCCGGGTGGCAAACTGGTCGGAAAAACGCAAATCTATTTGGTTGAAAAGACTTACCATGCGGTCGGCAAGATCATTGACATGCTGATCGAGGAGGAAGCCTACAAGCGCGGAGTCAACCTCTACGCTCATGGAAGAGCCAAACAGCTGGCCCATGATCTCTACCAGTACGGTCCTAGAGCGCTCGGCCCTGACGGTTGGGATGAGCTCGTTTCTGGTTTCACATCAATGATGCGATCCAAGCAGCGGAAGGGGGTTAAGGAAACAGTCGACGGCTTCTATGAGAAGGTCGACAAGTATCGACTCACTTCACGTCGTGAAAAAGTCTCGAAAGTCCTTGGGATGCTGTGGGAGACCAGAGAGCACGCCGAAGAGTTTCAGTCCGATTTGGAAGAAGGGATTGAGATGAGGGCACTCGACCCTTTGGAAACTTCCCTCTTCCAGCTCGCATTGGAATGGCACTCTCGGATCAAGCGACCCATCAGCATCTTCCACGATGAGCAGACCGCACTTACCAAGCCAATGCTCGAACGGATTCTACTTGTCGCTAACCACGGAATTCCACCAGGCTTTGGCATGTCTTCTCAAAAAATCGAACTTGTGGACATCAAGCATGTCGATTCCAAATCCGATCCGAGAATCCAACTCGCCGATATTTCTGCCGGCTTCTGTCGGCAGATGGCGGAGGACGCTCTGAGGGGAGAAGCCCAGGAGGAAGGACTTGAAATGATCCGACACATGGTACATTTCAATTCACTCTGGGGAGATAGCAAGTCCTGGGAGATGATTAGACCCCGCGTCTGATCCAAGAATTCGCCGAAGAACGAGTCAGTCCATCCTAACGCGGCCACGTCAGACCAGGGAATGACGGCTCTCCGACTTTGGGTGTGCTTATCACCCTGTCACCCCGCCCCAAGTCGGAGAGCCCATTGAGGAATCGTTCAAGATGCTCGGATAGCGGATGTCTCATAGCTGGTTCTGGATTGACGTTCTTGGGACGAAGGTGAGCCAGACACCTTGATGAGACCAGCTGAACCCATGCAACGTCGATATGGACGCCCAACCATCTCGTTACTCTCAATCCTGCATACGGTCTCAGCAAAGGATCCTTTGCTGAGAAGGTTCCTTGGAGAGCCTCCCATTCCGCGCCTCCCTCTCCCGGAATCACTCTGACCATTCGCGCGGTCCTATCGAATCAGGCCGTGTCCGGATTTGGTCCTTTCGCTAGGGTCGCATCCAAAAGTCCTCCATTGAGACAGACATTAGGCATCCGAACGTGCTCGGCATCCACGAGTCGGCGTGTCGCATCCTCCGATGGACGCTCAGGACAGATAGACAGGATGTCTAACAACATGGAGAAAATGTGGCATCAAAGGCTCGGAAATCCGGTATTCAGCGAGAAGCGATACGCAGATCCCACCAGCGCACTTCCCACGAAGCCGTCTCTGACCGCGAACGTATTTCACTCGCGCAGGAGCCGGCGACGCTGGATGCGCTTTTCGCTTCCCTCCGCAGCGGGGCGGCGAATGTTGCCGGAGTCAGCTACCAGACATGCCTCGCTGCCGACTTGTTGGCTGCGGGTCATGCCCGAGCCAAAGCCGCCCTTCCGGTGGTCGCTATCCGGCCCGAGGGCTTCGAGGACATCGACTGCCTTCTCGCCGATGGTTCCTGGATCCTGGTTCAGAGTAAGCAGCGCAAAATCGGTGGAAGGGCCATAGCCCAGTCAGAACTCGTAGAAATCCTTGTCCACGCCGCCACCGTTTTCAAGTCCGCCCAGACTGATGCCGCGCAGTACCGGGCGGTCGCCGTAGTTACCGATGGGAAGTTCGGCAGCTCCCTTCCATCCACCGGCTGGGATTCAACTCTGCTTTCTGAATTGAACAAGGCAGGTGAGTCGCTACCGCAAAAGAAAAAGCTTTTGGATGCCCTGAGAGAAAAATTGATCGAAAAAGGCATAGCCGAAATCAGTGCCGAAGACCTGATCGCCCGCACCCATCTCGTCAACACGCCACCGGATCTCAGCCTGTCCACGGAGTCGCACCTCTCAACGTCCCTTGGATTGCATCCCTCCGTGGCCGCTCTGCTAAGAGCTCAGTTAGTCCACGATCTCACCATAATGTCTGCTCAGCAAAGCGGGGGGATTGTCGAGAAGGCGAAGATCCAGTCGACAAGGGATCTGGACACTATGGCTTTCAGGCTTCTGGAACAAATCGACGTTCCTAGCCTCGATGAAGCTGTTGCCGCCGGCATATGTGAACCCGCGGATTTCGCCTCCGAATCCGAAGACACCCGCCGCTCATTCCTCGAGGGGATCAGCGTTGTGCCGAACCACATCGTCTCGAATCTCGATGTCCTCCGCCCCGAGGAAACCTCGCAAATTCTGAAGGAACTCGCCCAGTCCAAAAACGTCGTTATTGCCGGGCCCAGTGGCAGCGGAAAGTCTGCGCTCCTGTGGCGGACCGCCCTTACTGTCTCCATGGGCCCCCGGATTGTACGAGTGCAACGTCTCCCCGAAGCAGACGACGCACAGTTGCTCATCCGTCACATCAGGCGGCTGCTCCCCAGCAGCGAACGGCCGATTCTGGTTTGCGTCGACAACCTAGGCCAACCGCACATGGCGGCCTGGCCGGCTGCTCGAGACAGCCTGCTAGAACTCCCGGGTGTCAGCATGCTGGGCGCATGCAGACAAGAAGACATGTCGCCCGCGGTAACAAGGGGAGCCGTCGTGGTGGATCCTGCGCTCCGAACCGATTCGGCAGCTCAGATCTATGAGGCTCTCCTTGAGGCAGGCCTACCGACACAGATGGAGCCTGAAGAAGCAACCGCCAGAGCGGACGGATTGCTTATGGAATTCATTGCTCTTGCCACTACCGGGCGCAGGCTCCACGAAGTGCTCCGCGATCAGGTTTCCTCGATCGCCGCGCACGGCCCGGCTTCCGCTCTTCAGGTACTACGACTGGTTTGTGCTGCGCATACTCTGGGGCACAGCGTTGCCGCCGATTCGTTGCCCTCGCTTCTCGACGTCGACGCAAAGGATCTAGGTGATGCACTGCGGCACCTCCAGCATGAGCACCTAGTGACCACGACGGACGGCATCGGCTGGCGAGGACTTCACGATCTGCGGGCGGAGATCCTATTAGACGTTCTCCACGAAACACCCCCGCCCACCTTGGCATCCACCTACGCGAGTGTCCTATCAACCATCCCTGGGGCAGAACAACCGGCTGTTGTCCGCCGGGCCGCCGGACGTATCTGTCGGATCGTGGCGGAGCGTGTAACAGGATCTCCTAGCGAACGCCTATCGGCGATCCAGCGTGCACTTGGTCCTTTGGCAAACTTCATCGGAAACCAACTGAACGAGTCCACCGGCCGTCAACAAAGGAGGATGCAGCAGGCAGACTGGATCAGAGCACTCCTGGAAACGGCGGAGCGTTTGGATGCCTTGGCGTATGTTCATGCGTCACTTCCCGTGGTTGCCCAAAACAAGCCGCGCGAATCGGTCCTATCCACCACATTCCTTCTGGCCTTTTCCGCCTCGACCTCGAAGATGTTCCGCGGCTCGGATTTGTTGCGGAATGTCCAGAAGCTGGGGTCTCTGCTGCCAACGTGGCAACCCTCTGCTGTCGATGTGGTGCGGCACGTGATCGACGAGGAGACGCTCACGGAGGTCCTCATAAGCACTTCGACAGAAGCAGCGTTGCGGCTGTGTGAGGCCGCAGAAGGTTTGTTGGCATTGGATGCACAACAAGCGCATGCGATCTATGCCCACCATGTGCCACACCTGCCCGATCCCCCGGGCAGTGCCGGAACACTCGCCGATGCTGAATACCGTGCCCGATTCGCAGCCAGTCTGGCCGTTTTGGCTTCCTTGGATGGCCCGCAGTGCCAAGCCACGCTTGGCGAAACAGCACGCAGGGCCGCCGATGTGGTCGCCGCTGATCCCTATGGCGTGTCGGCGGAGATTTCGTATGAGCCACTCGCCCTTTTGGGCGAATCCCCGAGTTCAATCGTTCGAGCCAAGACCTACGATGCTCAGACTTTCTGCCGCGTGCGGGCAATCGCCTTCATACGCCTGGACACTGATTCAATGCCCGAAAGCAGCTACCCTTCCAATCCAGGTTCGGACCCGACGTCCATCAATTCACAAGTCATGCTTCTGTGCCGCCGACTCTTTGACGCCTGCCCGGAAGCGGATGTTGTGGAGGCAGAACTTTGGCATGCCCACGCTCGCCCATACTCCATCGGCGACTTTTCAGAGGGGATCAAGCGCGTTCGCGCCGGCGTAGTGCCTAGATACTCTTCCACGAGACGCAACAAGGCGGTTCAGGCCGCAGTCCTCGAATCACAAAGCGCTGATAACTGGACCCTGAGGTGCCGGCAACAGGCCATGGTTTCAGCGGAAATTCAGCTTCTTTTGGAAACCCTCCCCCTACTCTTTCGCAGGCATCCCAGCAGACGTGCAACCCGTGACTGGATCGATAAGAGTCAGCAAGTAGCCTTGAAGGTCGCAGATTTGCCAGGTCTTCCGCTGGAAACGTTAGAGTCGACAGCCAGTCTATTAGCGCAGAACGCAGGAGCGGATGCAGTGGACGAAGCCATCCGCAACTGGCAATCCACCGATCAAGCAAAGAAGGCCCTGGACCTGATGTCTGGATGCCTCACGCAGGTGGCTAGCGCAATCGATGATTCCCAGTCCCTCCATGGTGCTGGCGCACGGCTCCAGAAGGTTTCCCAAATGCTCGCTTTGGCTTGGGAGGACGGAAGATTCCCCAAATACGCGGGAATTGGAAGCACTCTCCCGCTCGAGCTTGAGACGCTGTGCAAGATGGCATCGAAGCTCCTTACCACTTTGAACGAGCCTCTGGTCCGGGAGTACCTGAATGGTAGTTCAACGAATCTGGATGACCTGGCACAGGTGCTGGACGGAGTAGCACGCCGACGGGCAGAAGAGACAAAATCAGCGCTCATCGCCCGCTTGGAGTCGGCAGGCGTGCGCCTAACAAAGGTCGCTTATGCCGACGAGCAGGAGCCGGCAGAGGCGAGCACCTTCTATGCACTGCACGCTGCGGTTCCTCTCGATGCCTGGGAAACGGCATACGAGGCGTTGAGGACATGGAAAAAGAATGACCGCGAAGAAGCGAGGTTCCGATGCAAACTCTCGATCGTTGCCGACAGCCAAGGCAGTGTCGCCCCTTTGGGCGCGGGACTTCTCGGCCATTTCGGTAATACTCTTCCGCTGCAACTGGAAGGAATTCTTGAGAGCGCCTTAGTTTTGGACATGCCGGCGTTGCCCTCCTCAGCGCAAACTCAGGTCCAGCGAGTGGTGCAAGACCTCACAGCCTATTCGTACCGACTCGTGCGAGGGACACATAGAACGGGAACTTGGCAGCCCGAGTTGCCTTCTTCGATCTCAGCGTCTGCCATACGGGATGCCTTGGAGGTCGAGGCTCAGAGCTGGGCTGAAAACTCCCTGCCTGCCCGGCAAATACCGGACAGGATTAACGCCAGCTCCCTTGATGCGCTCCTGGAATTAGCAAGAATGGTCAGCGAAGAGGACGGCCAAAAACCAGGCTTGGCTTCGGAGCAGGCCGAAATGGATCTTTATGATTTGTCCACGGCTGAGAACTCCCCGCAGCTGCAGCTTCTGGGTGCAGCGATGCTCTCGGCTATGGAGACAGACCGTACCTAGCCTGCCGTTGTCATGGGTCGGTGAATAATCACTGTGGAACTTACCGGATGCCACGTTATAGCTCCCCGTCTTGCCGCGAGGGGCAGGTTTTGGCATCTACGCTTCTTGTCAGGAGCCCTCCCCTACATCTTCGCCAAAAGCTCTATTAGATTTCGGACGTTCCGGCATGTTCGGTAATGATCAAAAAACGGAAATGTCCCGTGTGTGCAAGAAGCAAGTCATGGTTCCGAACTTTTAAAGGCGACGCGCTCAAGCAGCGAAGTGACCCTGCCTGACAGATTACCTTTCGCCGATATCCTGTACTGGTGAAAACTACCGATCTTGCCAAAGTGCGCGCCACGCTGTGGGCTGCCGCTGATGAGCTGCGCGCCAACTCAAAACTCACCCCGGGCCAGTACCGTGATCCAGTGTTGGGGCTGGTGTTCCTCGCCTACGCCGAGAACCGGTTCGAAGCGGTGCGTGGCGAGGTCGAATCCAAGGCCAGTTCCCGCAACCCTGTGACGATCGCGGACTACAAGGCAAAGTCTGTGCTGTATGTACCCGAGAATTCGCGGCTGTCGAGCCTTGTCGACCTGCCCGAAGGGGACGACGTCGGCAAGGCCACCGACGAGGCGATCAAGGCCATCGAAGAAGCCAATCCGGAGCTCAAGGATATCCTGCCGCGCGGGTACCAGAAGCTGGAGCGTTCGACGTTGATCGAGCTGTTGCGACTCTTCGCACCGCTACCCACTCAGCTCGAGGGCGATGCCTTTGGCTTCATCTATGAAGACTTCCTCTCCAACTTCGCAGCACAGGAAGGCAGGGGCGGTGGCGAATACTTCACCCCCTACTCCATCGTCCGCCTCATCGTCGAGATCCTGGAGCCATTCCAGGGCCGCGTCTTTGACCCGGCTTGCGGGTCCGGTGGCATGTTCGTCCAGTGTGCAAAGTTCGTTGAACGGCATCACGATTCGGCCAGCCGCAAGCTCTCGGTCTTCGGCACGGAGAAAACCGAGGACACTGTCCCGTTGGCGAAGATGAACCTGGCGCTTCACGGGCTCTCCGGCGATATCCGCCAGGCAAACAGCTACTACGAGGACCCTCATAGTGCCGTCGGCGCCTTCGACTACGTGATGGCCAATCCACCGTTCAACGTGGACAAGATCAAGAAAGATCAGCTGGCCGGAGACAAGAGGTTCCCGTTCGGGATGCCGAAGTCCGACAACGGCAACTTCCTGTGGATTCAGCAGTTCTACTCGGCGCTATCGGCAAAGGGCCGGGCCGGCTTCGTCATGGCTAACTCCGCTGCCGATGCCGGCCACTCGGAGAAGGCCATCCGACAGCAGCTGATCCAGTCCGGCACCGTTGACGTGATGGTGGCAATCAGCTCAAACTTTTTCTACACCGTCACCCTGCCGGTGACGCTGTGGTTCCTCGATAAGGCTAAGACTGGTACACCGCGCGAGGACACCGTGCTGTTCCTCGACGCCCGGCACATATACCGCCAGATTGACCGTGCCCACCGGGACTTCACGCCTGACCAGATTGAGTTCCTCGCCAACGTTGTGCGGCTCTACCGAGGCGAGGACATCCAGATCGTTGACGGTAGCGACATCCTGCTCAAGCAGAACTTCCCCGACGGCAAGTATGTCGACGTTGCTGGTCTCTGCAAGGTAGCAAGCCGTGCCGAGATCGAGGCCCAGGGATGGAGCCTCAACCCCGTTCGCTACACCGGCACTGCAGCGGTCGACGAGAGCGACGTCGACTTCATCGGCGATTTAGAGGCCTTGTATGAGGAGTTCACGATGCTGAGCGACGAGGCCGACGTTCTCCGTTCGAAAGTCGATGCAGCGGTTCAAGGGATTCTCGACGCATGATGGCTTGGCATGAGATGGTCCTCGCTGACTTGGGAAGGTTCTCCAGTGGAAAGCCGATCGTTCCCGGCGAGCAGGGAGCGTTCAAAGCATATGGATCGAACGGTGTCATAGGCGGGTCGGATACGGCGCGCCACATGCGCGGCATTATTGTCGGCCGCGTCGGTGCCTATTGTGGTTCGGTGGCAGTTAGCCACGATCCATTCTGGGCATCCGATAACACCATCGTCATCGAGCCGGTGGTCTACGACGACCTCGACTACTTGGGTTATCTTCTTCGTTCCGCGAACCTCAATCGCTACGCTGGCGGTGCGGCTCAGCCGCTGGTGACGCAGGGCACTCTGAAGGCACTTCAATTCCGTGTTCCCGAGGCAAGTGTGCGATTCCGCATCGGACAGGTACTGGCCCACTTCGACGGCCTGATCGAGAACAACCGGCGGCGGGCGGCTGTACTGGAGGAGATGACACGCGCGATCTATCACGAATGGTTCGTGAAGTTCCGCTACCCCGGCCACAGCGACGTGCCCCTCGTCGACTCCGCCCTCGGCCCGATTCCTGAGGGGTGGCGCGCGGCCACGATAGGGCAAGTCCTACACCTCAAGTACGGCAAGGCATTGAAGGCGGATGCTAGGCGCGGAGGGGACGTTGCCGTTGTGAGTTCAGCTGGAGTAGTCGGTTGGCACGACGAATCATTCGTTGATGCTCCTGCAATCGTAGTGGGGCGCAAGGGCAATGTTGGCAGTGTGCACTGGGTCGATGGACCTTGCTGGCCTATTGACACTGCTTACTTTGTCCAAACAGACTTACCAATGAGGTTCGTAGCCGAGCAACTCCGTAAGACGGAGTTCACCAACTCCCACGCAGCAGTCCCAGGTCTAAGCCTTGATCCACCGATCCGCCCCCGGTCGTCGTCTGCTGGCGACGGACGGGGGCGGTTTCGTTTTTGGGCACGGGAAGGGTGCCGGCCTCGCTGTCGGCGGGTGTTCCACGATGGTTTCCTGGTTGCGCCGCAGAGGGCTCGGTGAACGGTTCTAGGCGATTTGGGGTGGGGCGTGCGCGGAAGTGAAGAGCCGTTCCCACTCGGTTTCCCAGGGCCAATCCAGCGGAAGCCGGAGCCTGGTTTTCCTGGCGCTGCGCGCGATGCGCGCCGGAACCTGGATGAGCTTGCGCCGGACCGTTGCGCTCCTGGCGTTGGCGAAGGTGCCGCCAGCCAGGATCCCGGCGGCGCGGGTGAGGTTGTAGGCGATGGCAGCGGCCACCAGCCATGCACTATTGGCGCCGAAGTGCCCGGAGGGCATATGGGCCAGTGCGCTGTCCTTCAAATCCGCGTTGACCTGCTCGATGACCGCGTGCTGGCGGTGGGTCTTGTCCGCAGCGACAGTGTCCAGGACACCGGAATCCACGGTGGTGAAGAACGCGTGGAAACGGTGGGCGTCAAAGAGGGTGCCTTGCCCGGCGGCCCTCTTCGGGTTCAGTTCCGGGATCCGGCGCACCACCAGGCGCCCGGGAACCCGTTCGGCTTTCTTGCGGGAGGTGAACGCGGTGAAGCCGG
>NZ_JAOYTG010000033.1:0-15390 GCF_025847175.2 Paeniglutamicibacter sp. ZC-3
CACGGCGGAGGAATTGTGGGAAACTTGCATCTACGAGATGCCCTTCATTTCAGGAATGTTGTTACTGTCGCAAGTTCAATTTTCCCTGATATGACGGGCATTTCGTGGTTAAAACGCCGAGCAGCTCCCAAATCTCATCGGTGGATCAAGGCTAAGGAACTGGGACGACGGCCGCACTTCACTCGTCCTGTAAGCATTGGGCATAAAGGAAGATTTCGCTCGAAATGGTGTTTTGCTCCCCCGCGCCGTGGCGCTATTTAGTCCATGGGCCGTAACAAAGAGGACCGAAGTGTCTGGAGTGACCCAAGTGACGTTCGTAACTGTTAGGTTAACCCCATGAAAACCAAGATTATGGGGACCTTGGCTGTCTCCTCCCTCGCACTCGTGCTCGTCGCTTGCGGCGCGCAGACCTCGGGCGCCGAATCCGCCGCCACCAATGCTGCTGGCACCAACGCTCCGAGCACCACCGCCGCTCCTGCAGCCGCCGCAGAGACCGAAGAGGCTTCAGGGACCGAGTCCGCGTCCGCTTCACCTGCCGAGGAACAGATGCCGCAGTTCGGCGAAAGCTACACCTGGGAGGATGGCATCACCATTAAGATCGGCCAGCCGAAGGCGTACAAGCCATCGCAATCGGCCGCCGTTTCGGGCGACGGGGATCCGATCGCTTTCAATGTGACTATCGTGAACGGAACTGGCGAACGCTTCGACCCGGCCATGTTCAACGCAACGATGCAGTCCTCGAATGTGGAGGCCGACCAGATCTTCGATTCGGCAAAGAAGCTCGAAGGCACGCCGTCCACAACAATCCTCCCCAAGCGAGAGTCCTCGTTCCAATTGGGATTTACTGTCGCTGACAAGAAGGACCTTGTCCTCGAGGTCACCCCCTCGTTTGAGCACGAGTCAGTAGTCTTCACCAACTTCTAACTCTGATAAGGCCCTGCACGAGGGACCGGAGCCGGATTGTCCCGGTCCTTCGTGCAGGAAAAACCATTCCAAATGCGCACATCCATGAGACTACGAGAACCGGGTTGGATCCTTGAAACTGTAGGTGTTCCGAACGGTCGAATGCCATGGACGAGTGTCAAGGGCGTCTGGGCGGTGGACAACGCAGCCAACCCGGCAGCGCCGGTTCCCCTCGCAGCCGGGTCCGGAGCAACCGCGGCCCTCGCCTTGAACGCGGAGTTCATAGCGAAAGACGTTGCTGCGGCATCCGAACGGGTTGCCACAAGATCACATGGCAACACGACAGGCGCCGTCGCCGACCTGCTGGGAGCCTGAGCATCGTGGGTCACCCGGCAAACCATGCGATCACCGACCCGGCCGAGTTCTGGGAGACGCGCTACAACACCAACCGCGGCGAGAACGGGCACATGTGGAGCGGTCGGGTCAACCCCGCGGTGGAACACGAGACGACCGCTCTGAGCCCGGGGACCGCACTGGATCTTGGCTGCGGCGAGGGCGCAGATACCTTGTGGCTCGCCGCCCACGGATGGACCGTGACGGCGATCGACATCTCGGCCACAGCCTTTTGGAAGCCGATTCCCCAATACATGTGCGCTGTCGTCTCCGACCGCGATACATGCGCATCAGGAACCGGTAACGGGAGATGAGCGGTCTTCAACGATCGCGATGCCATTGATCAGGGGATGGTCGTTGAATGGGGGCGGAAGGTAGAAGCCAACTCCCTCGGACGGGATAATGGACGAAAGGGGGACTTCCTGACGGGAATGCTCATGGTTCTAAGCAACGTTTCCAAGATCGGCGGTGCGGCAAAAAGGCCAAAGGCAACGTTGCCCCGGCGTTGCACCCTACGGAAGACTTTCAGCAGTCAGGTGATTACAGGGCTTTGGATCACCTTCGATTCTCTGCAAATGTCCGAAAGTCGTACTTTTTTGATTGCCATTTGTCGATTGGGCATTCTCGAAGTCGTCTTGACTACTTGCCCGGCGATTATGTTGTCAGTGCACTTCTGCACTTGTTGTCAGGCCAGAACCGTGTCATAAGGTATTTCACATGCCTATTCTTCAACCATCGACCTTGGACGCGCCTGCAGAAACGGTGGTATCTTCTGGTCAGGCCTCCCCAGCATCTCTCACCCTTGCTCATGTGCTCACCGGCATTGGCACCAGTCAGTCGCCAGAGGCCCGACTGGACGACATCCATGTCATTCGCCACGCCTTCAAGCCGAGCGATCCATTGGCACTGCGCGGACCCCAAGACCTGACGGAGGAGCGAGTCCTCGCCTACACCAGAGAGCAGCTCATCTCGCCCCGCCGCTTCCCTGCGCATCCTCCCCGGTACTGGGTGATCCTTGTCGCCGACGGCCAGCGACGCTCACGCCTTTGGGGGACCTTCGAGAACCACGGCGAGGTGGCCGAGGAACGAACCGAGACCCGCCGGTTCTTTGACCTGCGCCGCACGGAATTCCTTTCTCCCTTGTATGACCGGCTTGTGGTCGAATGGGACAACCCCCGCAGCTGGCATCGAAGCGCAAGCTCTGCCACTGCCACGCGCATGCCCGTGCTGGAGATCGCCGACCGGGACAAAGTCCCCTTTCCCGGCTTCGACGGCGTGCTGCTCCCCTACCATCAGCTTCGCGACATGGTGGATGATCCACGCTATGCCGACTGGCGTGCTGCACTCTCCGAAGTCCAAGGGATCTACCTCATAACGGATTCCACCAACGGCAAGCAGTACGTCGGCAAGGCCGACGGCGCCGAGCGCATCCTCGGCCGTTGGACCGTCTACGCGCGCGACGGCCACGGCGGTAACGTCGCCCTCCGCGAGCTTGCCCACCACAGCGCGGCAGGGGACGCGGTTAGGACCAAGACAGACCATGCCCGGCACTTCGTTTTCAGCCTCCTGCGCGTGTTCGGACCCAGCACTCCCTCCTCAGAAGTGAACGCTTCCGAATCCCACTACAAGGAAGCATTGATGACACGCTCATTCGGCCTGAACAGGAACTGAGCAGGCCGCCGAACCGGCACAGTCACCTCAAGATTTGCGCGCGGCTTGAGCAAAAAGTAAGGCTCGCAGCCACACGGAATATGAATAACTTCCCGATTTGATCCCCGCGCTTCTAAGAGCCCGCGAGCCAAGGCGTCGTCAAGACCGGATCCCTTCATCGGCAGTAAGTTAGAGTGGCAGCTTGCCAATTCATCCACAACAGGATCCAGCATCAGTGAGGCACGAAAGATTGCGCGCAGGGAAAACGACACGGACAAGGAAACTGACCAGCAGGTCGCTCCGAATCCGTCAAACACCCGGATACAGGGACTCATGAAAAGCTCCCCACGAGTCCGCGGCGGTGTCCCTGTCCTCCTCGGAACACAAATGTTGTTCAACATTGGCTTCTACGCGGTGGTCCCGTTTCTGGCCCTGGTCCTCACCGAGGACTTCGGATTGGCCGGTGCGGCGGTCGGTCTCATCCTTGGCGTGCGCACCTTTGCCCAACAGGGACTGTTCATCGTGGGGGGAACCCTCGCTGATCGATTCGGCGCTCGGTCAGTCATCCTTGTGGGTTGCGTCGTTCGGGCCCTGGGGTTCTTCACGCTTGCGGCATCTCTATTCTCCGGTTCCCCGGTCCTGTGGCTGTTCATTGCCGGCACCCTGCTCACAGGGTTCGGCGGCGCGCTTTTTTCTCCGGGGCTCAACGTCCTGGTGGCCGCGGCGGAAACCACGCGGCGAGGCGACGGGCATCCGGCTTCGCAGCGGGTCACGCTCTTTGCCTGGTTGAGCGTCACCGGTGAAATTGGCGCCGTCGTCGGCCCACTCGTCGGCGCGGCCCTGTGGGGCTGGGGCTTTGCCACGGTTGCCGGACTCGGAGCCGCCTTTTTCCTCGGCATTGGCGTGCTGCTCTGGCGAACACTCGGCAATACCCCTCGCCCGGCGACATCCCACGCGGGAGCCACGGAAACATCCCGACGGTCGTGGGGCAGTCTTCGGGACCGCCGCTTCATCGCGTTCGCCGGCCTTCACTCCGTGGACCTGCTGGCCTACAACCAGCTGTACCTGGCGATTCCCCTCGAGCTCGGACGGGCCGAAGTCGCCACCCAATGGCTTGGACTGGTCTTCGCGTGGGTCTCCGTCCTGACTCTCGCGTTGCAGTTGCCGATCTCATGGCTGGCCGCACGCGTAGGTGCACCGGCAGCCCTGCGCATAGGCTACATTCTCGGTGCACTGGGTTTTTGCGTACTGGGGGTTCCCGGCATATTTTCACCGGATCACGGAACAGGTCCCATCACCATCTTTGCCGCGGTGACGTTGCTCGCGCTGGGGCATATGACGGCTCATCCCACCGCGCTCGGACTCGTCCCCCGGTTTGCCGGCGCGAAGCCGGTGGGTTCCTACTACGGCCTGCTTGCCACGTGCGGCGGCGTTGCCGTTCTCCTGGGCAACCTCCTGATCGGCGGGCTTCTGAACGAACCTTCGCCGACTGGACCCGCCAGCATCCTGCCATGGCTGGTCCTCATTGTTCCGCTGCTGTTGGCGGCACTCTTTGCCCCTGGAGTGGCCCGCGGCCTGCTCGCACGGTCCGAAAAATCCAAGGCTTCCACGAACACGGAGATTCAATCCCGGTGAGCCAAGGCCGGTCCCCGGACCCAGTTTCCATCGGATTCTCTTCCCGATCCCCCATGCGTTGGTCCAGTAGGGTCGGCCGCGGCCACTTCCTCGGTATTCACCTAAACGCATGCTTTCTTGCGTTGGTCTGAAGGTTCTTAGCCTCCGTCATCTTTCCAATCCTTGTTGCTCGATGCACCCGAACGTCCACCGCCCAAAGCGGCTCCATCCTCCATCCGGTTGACAGCTTCCCCAGGCGATTTTCATTCCATCGCAGCAGCTCGGGTTAGGGTATGCTTACCTAGGCTTTTTGCGATAGAGGGGCCGAACCATCACGCAATCTCAAAGGATCTTCATGAAACTGGGACGCCTCCACACCGCGACCGCGGCCGTCTTGCTCACTGCCGTACTGGCCTCATGCGGCGCCTCGAGCCAGAACCCCGCCGCCGAGGCAGCGGTCGACTCCGAGGCCCGTCTGGTTGTCGCCAACTTCCGTGCACCGGTGTCCAACTGGGCCATGGAGAGCGACGACGCCTACGTGTTGTCCATCGCGGGCTGCCTGGAGACGTTGGCCAGTTACGACCAGGTTGGCAAGAAGGTTGAACCCATGCTCGCCGAGTCGTGGAAGCAGTCTTCCGCCACCGAATGGGACTTCAACCTGCGCGACGGCGTGAAGTTCCAGGACGGCACCGCGTTTGATGCCCAGGCGGTCGAGAATTCCCTGAACCACGTGCTGAAGGCTACCGCACCGGCCCGTGCGGTGAATCCCAAGTCCATCACCAAGGTCAAGGCCCTGGACGCAGACACCGTGCGCATCACGACCCCCGCTGCGGATCCGCTGCTGCCCTACCGCATGGCCAGCGTGAATGCAGGGGTGCTCTCCCCGGCTGCCTACACCGCCAAGGGAATCGACCCCTTCGGCCACTGCACCGGCCCGTTCGCCCCGGTTTCCGAAAAAGCCGGCCAGTCACTGAGCATGGACCGAAACCCCAACTACTGGGGCGGCGAGGTGAAGCTGGCCGGAGGCGAGATCCGCTACATCACCGACGGGACCACGCGCTCCACCCAGGTCCAGACCGGGGAATCCGACATCGCGATGTCCATCCCCGCCACCAACATCGCCACGCTGGAGGCCGATCCGTCCGTGGAACTGGCCAAGGCCGACTCCCCCCGCACCGCGACGCTCTACCTGAACAATTCGCGGGCCCCCTTCGAGGACCGTGAGCTGCGCCAGGCCGTCTCCATGGCGCTTGACCTGCCGGCCATCGCCGCCAGCGTGTACGAGGGCGTTGCCGAGCCGGCCACAGGACCGTTTGCCCCGAGCGAGCCATGGGCCAACAGCGAACTGGGTGTCCCGGCGGTCAACCTGGACGAGGCCAAGGCCCTGGTCGAAAAGTCCGGCCATGCCCAGGACAAGCCGCTGGAAATCATCGCCATCGTCGAGCGCGCCGAGTTCGCTTCGGTCGGCGCGATCATCCAGGAGCAGCTCAAGCAGATCGGGCTGAAGGCCAACGTCGTCACCAAGGCGTACGGCGCGGTGGAACCGGACCTGCTCGCCGGCAACTACGACATGGTGCTCAGCCAGCGCAACCGGATGATCGACATCGCCGACCCGATCGGCTTCCTGCAGGCCGACTACACCTGCGCCGGCGGATACAACCTGAGCCACTACTGCAACAAGGATTTCGACGCCCTGGTCGAACAGGCCGCCGGCGAGTCCGACGCAACCGTTCGCCACACCCTCTACCGCCAAGCCGGCGACATCCTGGCCAAGGATGCGGTTAACGTTTGGCTGGTCAACGAGCAGGCCATCGACGGTGTGGGCGCATCGGTGCAGGGCTACGTGCAGGATCCCCTGACGCGCTACGTGTTCACCAAGGACCTGGCAAAGACCAAGTAGATTGCCTGTCCTGACGATACTGCTGCGCCGGCTCATCGGGCTCGGCGCAGCAGTCCTGCTCTCCTCCTTCGCTGTCTTCCTAGTGCCTTTCGTTGCCCCCGGGGACCCGGTGCGCAACCTGCTGCGTGCCCGGATGGACGCTGGCGTGGCGGATGAGCAGACGGTTCAGGCCTACGCCGAGCAGTTCGGCCTGTACGACCCTCTGTGGGTGCAGTTTGGACGCTGGCTGGCCCGCTTCTTCTCCGGCGACATGGGGATTTCCTATGTCAGCGGCACTCCCGTCGTCGAACAGGTGCTGCCGGCCATCGGGGTCACGCTGCTGATCGCCGGGATCTCGATCCTCGTGGCCATGGCCGTCTCCATCGTCCTGGGAGTCGTTGCCGCGACCCGTGCCGGGGGCTGGCCCGACAAACTCATCACCTCGATCACCCATGCGCTGATCGCCATCCCCGAATACGCCATCGCCCCGCTGCTGGTGCTCCTTTTTGCCGTGAAGCTAGCGTGGCTGCCCTCCGCGGGCTTCCATTCGCCGACCTCGCTGGTGATCCCGGTCTTCGTGCTCTGCCTGCGTCCCATCAGCTTCTTCACCGTTGCCGTGCGCTCGGGCATCCTGCAGTCGCTGGGCTCCGAGCATGTCCTGGCCGCGCGGGCCCGCGGGCTGGGCCGCACCCGCGCACTGCTGCGGCATGTCATTCCGCACGGCCTGCTTCCGCTGTGGACCATGACCGGCGTCTGGTTTGCCGGGCTGCTGGGCGGTTCGGTGATCATCGAGGTCATCTTCGCCATTCCCGGCATGGGACGGCTGGTCTTCGATGCCATCGTCAATGCCGACATCCCGGTGGCCCAGGGCGGCGTGGTCCTGGTGGTGATCTGCGCGGTGCTGGTCACCAGCGCAGTGGACCTGGTGCAGCAGTTCAGCGACCCGAACGTACGTGTTGGAGCACGCCATGACTAAGAAATCCCTCGCCTTCGTGTGGCTCAGTCCCCCGGCACTCGTGCTCTACCTGGTGCTGGTGCTCACCGTGCTGGCACCCTGGGTCGCCCCCAGCGATCCAAATGCGCAGGATTTGGCGCAGCGTTTGCAGGGCCCGGGCTGGGGCCACCTGCTGGGCACCGATTCACTCGGCCGCGACATCTTGAGCCGGGTTCTGCACGGCGGACGCTTCTCCCTGTCCGTGGCGCTACTGACCACACTGTTCTCACTGTCAGTGGGCACCGTGCTGGGATTGCTCAGTGCCCTGCGCGGCGGCTGGCTTGACGAGTTCTTCCTGCGCGCCAACGACCTGCTGCTCGCCCTGCCGGAAATCGTGGTCGCCCTGTTGGTGATCGCGATCCTGGGCCCCGGATTCACCTCGATGGTGCTGGCCGTGGGTGTGGTGTCCTGGACCCCGACCGCCCGGCTGGTCCGCTCGCTGGCCGTCCAGGTGCTCTCCACCGGTTACGTGGAGGCCTCCCGCCACGTGGGCGGTTCGCGGTGGTTCATCCTCCGCCACCATGTGCTGCCCTTTGTCGCCGGTCCGGTGCTGGCCCAAACCGCCCTGCGCTTCGGGCTGCTGCTGGTGCTTCTCGGCTCGCTGTCCTACCTGGGCATCGGTGTCCAGCCCCCGCAATCGGACTGGGGCTCGATGCTCGCCGATGCCCAGCCCCATGCCATCCGCTCCCCCTGGGGCCTGATCGCCCCGGGTGCCGCAATCTTCGTCGTCAGCTTCTGCGTGACCTTGCTGGGCAACCGCCTCACCCAGGTGTTCAACGGTCACGACGTGCTTGAGCCCGCCGGACAGGAGCATGCCCGTGGCTAGCCAATTGGAAGTCAGGGACCTGACGGTCCGGGCCGGAACGAACGTCCTGCTGGATTCGATCAGCTGTTCGGTTCGCGCCGGCGAATTGGTCGCGGTGGTTGGGCGTTCCGGATCCGGCAAGACCATGTTGACCAAGGCCATCACGGGCCTGCTGCCTTCCGGGCTGCAGGCCACCGGCCAGATCCTGCTCGACGGGCTGCGGCTGGATACCCTCGGCGAACGCCAGATGGACGCGGTGCGCGGTCGGAAAATCGGCATGCTCTTCCAGCAGCCCAAACGGGTCATGAATCCGCGGATGACCGTTCGCGCCCACCTGCTCGAGGCGATGGGGGCCACCGGATTCCGCAAGCCAAAGAATGCCGAGAAGCGCATCGAGTCCCTGCTGCAGGAAGTCGGCTTGTCCCCGGCCGCCGAGATTGCCCGGATGCGCCCGGACCAATTGTCCGGCGGCATGGCCCAACGGGTCATGCTGGCCATCGCCCTGGCCGCTGATCCCGCGTACATCCTGGCCGATGAACCCACCTCGTCCCTGGATTCCATCCTCAAGGCCGAGATCCTGGAACTGCTGCGACGCAGGCAACTCGAACGCGGGTTGGGAATCCTGCTCATCACCCACGACATCGCCAGCATCCAGCACATTGCGGACCGGGTCATCGTTCTCAGCGACGGTGCCATCGTCGACCAGTGCCCGACCTCGGCGATGTTTTCCGCGCCGCGGCACGAGAAGACCCGCGAGCTGCTCTCGGCCACGGCTTCCGTCACCAGGGAACCGCACGAGATCACCACGCATGGTGTCCTGCGGGCCGAGGCCGTGGGCAAGAACTACACCCGCCGCGCCAAGGGCGCCGCGGCGCTGAATCCCACCAGCATGAGCCTGTATGCCGGTGAAGTCCTCGGCGTCGTCGGGCGTTCCGGCTCGGGCAAGAGCACCTTCGCGCGGCTGCTCGCCGGCCTGGAACGGCCCACGCATGGAGAAATCACGGGACAGACGGAACGGGCGAAATCGACCGGGGTGCAGATCATTCCGCAGGAACCCTTTGGTTCCTTCGATCCCGCGCTGGACCTGCGCACGAGCCTGATGGCGGCCGTCCATCGGCTCCCGGAATCCGAGGCCGCTGAGCTCATCGAGCGGGCCGTCGCCCGGGTGGGTCTGCCGATTCGGCTCCTTGACCGCCTGCCGGCACAGTGCTCCGGCGGCCAGCTGCAGCGCATGGCCATTGCCCGGGCGCTATTGGTCCAGCCCGACGTGCTGATCTGCGATGAATCAACCTCCGCGCTGGATTCCGTGGCCCAGCGGCACATCCTCGATTTGCTGCTGCAGCTGCGCGAGCGCATGGGCATCTCCCTGGTGGTGATATCCCACGACATGGACGTCATCCGCTATGTCAGCGACCGCGTTGCCGTGTTTTACGCCGGAAGCCTCGTCGAGCTGAAGCCGTTGGCGGAATTCCTGGCCGCGCCCGAACACCCACATAGCGAACAGCTGGTTCGGGCGTTGGACAAGGAATTCGGTCATTCGGACTTCGCCCTCGACAAGGCTCCAGCCGTCTAGTCCGAACGTTCCGCGGTTGTGAACGTTTGCTGTCACGGTTCCCCTGTCGAAACCGATCTGTTGCCCCGAGACCAGCTCTTTTTCACCTTGGCTGCAACAGCGTTCCGCTGCCGCGTGACTTCACGGCAACATGGACCACGCCCGTGCACGACCGCCATCTTCGTTCGACGGTTAGGCCACTGCGTCGGCCAACGGCCTCCATGTCCAACTCGGTGAACCGTTCCCCGAGGATTGGTGATCGGCAGGTTCCTGGTGGGTCAGGCCGATGGCGTCGGCGACGACGTCTGCCAGTTGCCCGTTTCGCTCGTATGCCTGCCGCTGCCAGGTGGCACCTGTTCCGTTGCCGAGGACCCTTTCCAGGGCTTCCTCAACGTAAGCCGCATCCCCTGACTCGTTCAGGGCCTCCCGAACATGGTCAAGGAGTGCCGAAATGACGAGTCGTGCGTTCTCCGGCCTGTGGGTTACGGGGTGGAGCAATTCACCGCGGACACCCCACCGGCTGGCCATCCAGACACCTTGGCGCAGGACGATGGCCGGAACCATGTCAGGTTCCATTCCGGCCTCCCACTCCCGGGCGGCAGTCTCTACCAGGGCCCGCACCAGGGCTGCGAGTAGGACGGTATCCCTGGGATCAAGGCAAACATCGGACACCCGGATCTCGACGGTGGGGTGCCGGGCGGAGAGACGGGCGTCAAAATCCGGGTTGATGACCACTCCGGTGGCTGATATGTCCGCCACCAGCGAGTGGTAGGCCCACGCCGACCCGAAGACCTCCATCGGACCGGCGGAGGACCACCGGTTCCAGGCCTGCGTGCGGTAACTGGCGTAGCCGCTGTCCTGGCCGTTCCAGAACGGGGAATTCGAGCTCAACGCCATGAGCGAGGGCAGCCAGGACCTGATGCGATCCAGGACAGCCACGCCCTCCTCATCCGAGCCGACGGACACGTGGACATGGAGTCCACAGGTCAGCTGCTCGCGCGCCGTCAAGGCGTACTTTTCCACCAGGGCGTCATAGCGTTCGTTCCTGGTGGGATGGGGTGATACCGCCAGCGGAGAGGTAGCCAGGGCAACGATCCTCGCACCTGCTTTTTGCGCGAGCGAGTCGGCGTAGGAACGCCCCTCGAGTATCTCCGTGGCGAGACCGGCCAGGGTGCTGTGCGGGTGTGTGATGACTTCGAGCTGTTCCTGGTGCAGCTCCGCGGACAGCATCTGCCGGGACGAGGGCCCGGGTGCCCGCGAACTTGCATCGTGGAGGCCCATCACCTCCGCGGACAGGGGCAAGGGGACCCCGTTGACGGGGTCCACGATCAGGAATTCTTCTTCAACACCAAAGGTACGCACCTCCTAAGTGTGGACTATGAAAGCGACAACTGAATCCACGCCTAACGACGGGCCGTCGCAGGCCCGGTGCACCGGGAGGATCTTCGCCTAAACGGGCCAAGACATAAAAGTAAACGGGCTCCTCGCCACCTCTGCGGGCGAGCTCGAAAGCGGGCGGTCCGTTCCGGTAATTGACGTCGAAAACGTCAACAGCCACATCGGTGCGGGCGACAGTTAAAGGGCATCCACTTTTTATCCCTCCTGCGCCCAGCGGGGCGGATTTCGACGACCGGGATTCCTGCGAGCGCATGCTTCACGCCTAAATGGTCCACGCAGCCGTTCCTTGGCGGCGCGACCGCTGTCATCGCCACGATCATGTCCGCGTTCGCGGTCCTGTCCAACCTCACCGTGATGCTCACCTTCCTGCTGGGCGTCAACCGCGTCTGGTTCTCCATGAGCCGAGACGGTCTCCTGACGCTTGAAGACAATTGGTGTCAAGTGCTCCGGGAGCGGTGGAATCCTGAGAACGTCCGGCTCCTGTTGATAGCTACACGCGGTGCTCTACGAGGAGCACGAAACCCCGCTGGAGTCACGCGTCAACGGCCGCCGGCAGCCACAGGATGCCGGCCATGGGATCTCTCGCCGGTTCGAGAAAAGCACCCGGAAAATCACCCTTCTACAATGCTCCGGGCACTCGTTTCCGCGTAGAATGGCCAAGACGCTGGGAGCCCGCTCCGGTGACTCCCGGACCTTTCCGCACGGAGAAACCCATGCACAAAATTCCAGCCCCAATTCCCTTCCGCCGTCCAAGGCTCAGCAGAACTGCCACAGGACTTCTCGGCATTGCCGCCTTGATCGCCGCGGCCGGACCCGTCTCGGCCTCCCCCGGTCACCACGGCCCCGGGGACAATCCGCCGGACAGCATCGAGCTTCCCAACGCCTCCTCGGCCGAGGGCATTGCCGCCGGCGGCGGCAGCTCGTTTTACGCGGGAGACCTCTTCGAAGGCGACATCTACCGCGGCAGCCTGAACAGGGGAACGGCCAAGGAGATCATCGATGCCCCCGACGGCCGCAAGGCAGTCGGCATGGAATTCAACAAACGGCATGATCTGCTGGCTGTGGCCGGCGGCGATACCGGCCAGGCCTACTTCTACGACACGGACACCGGCGAAACCGTCGCCAAGTACCAACTGGCGCAAGCGGGGACGTCGTTTATCAACGATGTGACTCTGACGCGCCGCGGTGCCTGGTTCACCAACTCGCTCAAGGGCGAGTTGTACTTCGTCCCGATCGACCGCCACAACGGCGAGCCGGGGAAGGCTAGAACGCTCGACTTGAAAGGCCCGGCGAGCGAAACACCCGGGGACTTCAACCTCAACGGCATTGCCGTAGCCGAGGACGGCCGCACACTCGTGGTCGCCCACTCGGCCAAGGCATCCCTCTTCACCGTGAACGTCAGGAGCGGAGAAAGCAGGCTGATCAGCAACCTGGACCTCCCCTTTGTGGATGGCATCGAGATCGATGGCCGGAATGTGTGGGCCGTTCAGAACTCGATCAACCAAGTGAGCCGGATTAGGGTCTCCGATGACCTGCGTCGCGGCAAGGTCAAGGAGATCATCACCGACGAACTCTTCGAAACACCGACAACGGCCGCCCTCATCGGGGACAATCTGGCGGTGATCAACGCCAAGTTCAACACCGGGTTCCCGCCGACGGCCGACACCTATGAAGCTGTCATCGTCGACGCGTTCGGCGAAGACTGATCCCCCTGTCCAGGGCCTGCCTGGGCATGCTGGCGACTGATGTCCAGGAGCAGGCGTGCCCAGGCGGGCGACGTGATCACGACTCTCTCTATCAATCTGCCGAAGCTGCGTTCTGAGCGAGAGTGAGCTCCAGGTGCTGCGGACGTTGTCCACCGCGCCAAGTGGTCTGCAGAGCGCCCGCGAACTTATCGTTTCCCTGAACACCCTGCGTACCCACACCACCTGCGTGCCCAAGACTTATGTCGCCATCACCGTAAGCCCAGCGGCACTGCCCGCCAAAAATTTGGCAGCCGAATACTGTTATTTCCAGTGCCCTCCTGCACAACGGGCCAGGAGCTGCCGGGACATGGAAGACCAGCGCCAACCGGGGACTTGCGGTCTCGGATTCACTTCTTTACATCGCGTCCATGCCAACTGGCAAGAAACCCGGCTCGTCATTGCCCATGGGGTTCCTTGCCTAATGGAATGCTCGATCCGGAGGTTGTGAAGGATCCCCCAACCACGGCAAGGAAGCGTTCCAGCGCGGGCGACGGGCGCATCTGGGCGGATCGGATCAAGGCCGGGCGCAGCGGGGCTATCCCGCCAGCCACCTCGATGGCCCTCACCCCCGAGGAAAAAAGCCGCACGAGATCCGTGGGCATCAGGCCAACACCGAGGCCGGCGGCCACCAGCGGCAAGGCCGTCTGCAAGGTGGAGACATACTGCACCCGGGCCGGCCTGAATCCCTCCCGGCGCCAGAGCTCCTCAGCCAGCTCGGCCAACCCCGGGAAACCCGGCACCGCCTCGGGAATGATCCATGCATCCCGAGCGTAGGTGGATGCCTCCACGGGACCTCCGACTGGCCCCCGGTCCAGTGGAACCACCAGTCCTAGTGGCATCTCGGTCAGCTGCTCGACGACCAGCGCCGGGTAGGCGGCGGCCACGGCCACGGTGTCGGTGGGCGCAATGAACCCGACATCGGCCCCACCGTCGGCAACGCGATTCAGTACTTGCAGCGGATTGGGGTCAGATAGCAGTACCTCAACCCCCTCAGCCTCCACGCTGAAACGCTTGAGCAGTGGAGGCAGCAGCGACCAGGAAATCGAGGGCACGCACGCGATCCGCAGCCGCCCCTCCAGCCCCTGCCCGATCCGGCGGACTGAGTCTTCGACGCGACCGGACCAACGGAGCAGGTCTTTCCCCTGCTCCGCAAGCAACCTCCCAGCCAGGGTGGGCTCGACCCCGCGCGGTAACCGAAGCAGCAGTTCCGCCCCCACTTCGCGTTCCAGTGCTTGGATGGCTTGGCTCAGCGGAGGTTGCGTCATGTTCAGCCGGCGTGCGGCCAAGGAGACCGACCCTTCCTCCACCACGGTCAAAAAGTATTCAAGTCGCCGCAGGTTCATAGTCGCATTTTATATGGGGATCCTCGGAAATTGATATTTGTCCTATGAGCGGGAACGGCCCACACTAAATAGTGATCCAGAACACTCCCCATCTACCTTGGAGGTCCCATGAGCCGTGCACCATCCAAAACCCGCCGCCTTGCGACGGCTCTCGCCGGTCTGTGCGCGATCATGCTGACCGCCGGATGCGGTGTCGGCATGGGCAGCGCCACTGTCCTGGACGTGAGCGATCCGATCAAGGTCGGGGTCATTCCCGTCGCCGACTTCGCACCCGTCTACATCGCCCAGGATGAGGGGTATTTCAAGGATGAAGGACTCAACGTCCAAACCCAGGTCATGCAGAATGCCGCGGCCATCGCGCCATCGGTGATCAATGGCCAACTGCAATTCGGCACAGCAGCCGTTCCCCCGTTCCTGGCCGCGGTCCAGAAGGGCTTGCCGCTGAAGGCCGTCGCGAACGGCACGTCCATTGCCAAGGACCCGGCGTCGGACCCTTCCGCTCTAGTTGCCGCAAAGGGCAGCGGGATCAATCGTCCCCGTGACCTCGAAGGCCACACCGTCGCGGTCAACGCCTTGACGTCCATCGTCCACGTCGTCGCGGCGGCAGCGATCAAAAAGGACGGGGGCGATCCCTCCAAGGTTACGTTCGTGGCGATGCCGTTCCCCGACATGGTCTCGGCGCTCGAACGCGGGGCGATCGATGCAGCTTCCCTCGTGGAACCGTTCCAGGCGAAGACCGTCGCGAACGGGGCGAAAGTCCTCGCCCACCCGTATTCGGAAACGCTGCAGCCGAACGGCACGTTCACGGTGATCTTTACCGCTGGCCCGTTCGCCCAGAACAATCCGGAGACAATCGCAAAGTTCAGTCGGGCGATCGACCGCGCCAGCGTGCTTGCGGCCAGCCATCCGGAGAAGGTCGGGCAGGTTCTGGCCAAGTACGGCAAGCTCCCGCCGGAGGTCTTTGCCAAGATGCGGGTGCCGATGTACACCGATGACCTTAGCCTTGATCCACCGATCCGCCCCCGGTCGTCGTCTGCTGGCGACGGACGGGGGCGGTTTCGTTTTTGGGCACGGGAAGGGTGCCGGCCTCGCTGTCGGCGGGTGTTCCACGATG
>NZ_JAOYTG010000034.1:0-14282 GCF_025847175.2 Paeniglutamicibacter sp. ZC-3
GTTGGGTAAAGCGACGATTTTGGACGGGTTCCATCGAGACTGCCGAGATGGCCTGGAACCGTGCCGAAATGGCCTGCTTCTTAGCGCCGAAATGGCCTATTTCTAATCGACGAAACACACGGTTCCTGCCCCGGTGGCGCGCAACTGGTGAGCGACGCCAACTTTGGCAAGAACGGAAAGGGGCGGGCTGGTGATGAAAACGGATTCATCACCAGCCCGCCCAATGGGGTGTTGCTTTACTGCTGTGGCCGTCTCAAGCTGTCCTACGGCCCGGTACTGCAGGTACTTCCCGGTGTTGCTGGTACTGCTGTGGTCGTCTCAAGCTGTCCGGCGACCACTCCCTCCGGGTACTGCTTTACTGATTTACTGCTGGTGTTGCCGGTTTTGCTGCGACCGTCTCAAGCTGTCCGACGGTCGGGTACTGCTGTACTGCTGTACTGCTGGTACTTCTGTAGTGCCGGGGTTGCTGGTCCTGCTGTACTGCTGCGGCCGTCTCAAGCTGTCCGACGACCACGCGCTCCGGCTACTGCTTTACTGCTTTGCTGCCGGGGTTGCTGGTCCTGCTGTACTGCTGCGGTCGTCTCAAGCTGTCCAACGACCACGCCCTCCGGCTACTGCTGTACTGCGGTGGCCGTCTCAAGCTGTCCGACGGCCGGGTACTGCTGCTACTGCTTTACTGCTGGTACTTCATTACTGCGGTGGCCGTCTCAAGCTGTCCGACGGCCAGGTACTGCTGTGCGGGTTTCCCCAAAGGAAGCAACTGCAGCTTCCTCAACCTGGGGGTAATTCGTTCTTCCCACCCGCATGCCAAGAAATATAGTAGTGCTTCGAGAGAAAATCAAATCCCCAGGTTTCCGGGGTTTTTGGAGGGGTTGGGCACTCGTCCACACGAGGTCGCTGGCTTGCGGGATGGTCCCTTCGGGATGCCCGGGGGTGGCCAGGCTGTAGCGGCCCCACCGGGCAGATCCTGTTGGCCGGCCGGTGGCGGGCCCCGGGACGAGGAGCTGTCGATCACGATCGTCGGATTGCCACAAGCGAACATCCGCACCAAGGCATTCTGTTCCACGGTACCGACCCGCGCACAACCAATACCGGCTAAACCCACTCCCCCGGGTCTTATCAACGGTTGGATTTCGCCTGCCTTGAGAAATAGGACACGAGACACAATGTTGAGAATTTTGGTTTCCCCGAAATTCGGCGGTTCACCGCACTTCGATTTCGGCGTGGAGACACGCGGGCCAGCATCCCATCATCGGATCCATTGATGCGACCACTACCCATGAAACACCCCGCATCTGGAAGGTTCGGCGTGCAGGGAGCCGATCAGCCCCAAGCTCTACTTTTGAAGCGTCATTTCGGAACTGTAAGCGAGGGTGGACTTTATATGCACATCGGTGTGCAGGACCGCAGTCACTGACATCTCCGACAATTGTTGACCCATAAATGCTGGCTCCGCATGAGAATTGCGAGGAGCTGGCCGCGGTTGATGTTGGGGCCGGCTCTCTGGCTTTCACTCTGTACGGCACAGCGAAAGCCCCAAGACATCAATTCCTTCTGGATGCTGTATATCTCTGCTCCTCAATGCCTAAACCCTTACGAACAGCTGAGAAGCCTCAGTACCGTTCGACTTGGTACTGCTACCAGTTGCCTCGCTTGTCCCAACGACTTTCGAGGATACCGATACCCGGTTTGACGGCCAGAGTGGTGGTCTCTTTCGTCGGCCAGCCAAGCTGGTTTACGAATGGGTAAAGGAGATATCGCACAGCGGCCGGATGATGCCAAAGGTCAGGACAAGCCGCCGCACCCATGAGCCTCAGAATCTCTTCCTTGCCAGCAAGGGCAACGAAATTGCCAAGAATGGTGCCCACATGGCTGACACCAGGCGACCTGACGCCCGCCAAATTTCGTGGAATACGCGCCCGGCTTTCTCGAGGATATGCGATTTTCCCGTGCCCGGACGATGAGGGGATGCTATCCGGAATGCTCGGCAGATAAGCACTTGCCTCGGAAACAATGCTGCACCAGAGATGCCCATCGCAAATATTGTGAGTTTCTACGTCTCCGCCAACAATGCGGAATGCGCCGTCCGTTAACTGTTCGACGAAATCCACTCTCATCTCCCGGTCAGCATCTGACAACGCAACGCTGGAGTTGGCAATCTGAATAAATGCCGCATGAAGACCTTCATCTACAAGCAACGTCTCCACCCACGTTGCCCCACGTCCGCGGTCAAGAGGCACGTTCTCAACGCCTTCGATCTTTCGACGCGATGGCGTAGTAGCGTCACGCAGATTTTGATGAAAACCTCCATAGACATCGTGTAGGTCATCACGGAGTTGCGCGAGATTGTTGTCACCGGCCGCCGAGCAAGAAACTGCACGCTTGATTAGATCAAACTGATGCCCAGCTCCGTGGCAGTAACAATTGCAACTCGACAGGCGCGCGCGTTCGCACGCAGAGTTGTGTTCTTCAAAGAGGTGCATTGTTTTGGTCAAAACCAGCTCCTTAAGATCGGCGACACCGTTGCCACCTATTTGGTCACTATACAGTCATAAAATAAATTCTTTTCCGAAACTACTCAGAATGAAACTAGCTAATGGGGGCGCAAGGCAGGCTTGTAATCGCAACGGGAACCGTTTTGGAATCTCGCCGAGATTCAGGCGGGCAGTAGGGAAAGGGCCTTTGATGAAACGTGGAAAAGCACTAAGGGTCGTCAATAGGCCCAGCGTTCGAGGGCGTTCACTCAATTTCCGGCTGTGTTGTCTTGCAAACCATAGATAGCAACACACGACTAGCATGGCTTCCTCGAAGATTCTGGAAGCCAAAATTCCTGAGCGGTAAAAGGGTTTCCAAGGAGATTCTTCGTCCAAGTAGTCATTTCCTCATGAATGACGCACGAAACGTTGCTGGACGATTAGTATATTTACATGTCAAGCATCGATTCACACGGTATGGGATACAACCAAGAGCACGGCGAGCCTTTCGATCCGGCAGAAGCAATTGCCCAGGAAGAGCGAGACCAAAAAGCAGCAGAAAAGATTTGGGCGGAGCAGAAGCGCGCACGGACCGACGAGGAAGAAGGCCGTTAAAAAGTGCTGGGCGTCGGCCCTACGACGGCTGGAGGCCCGCCAGGAGGGACGAGGACACGGGTGGGTTCTGCTTCGCGACCAGTGAAGGGTATAGTTTTCGACGCGTTATAAACCACAAGCACAACGAGAACTCCGCAATCACTATGATCGTGGTTTCATTATGCGCCACCCGCCTTGACTCTGCGCTGAGAGTGCGGTTCTATTGAATTAGCCCACCTCCTGCCGGGGGGTTGGGAAGTTAAAGCCAGGATCCCCGCCGAATGACGGGACCTGGCTTTCGCGCTTAACATCGATACATCAGATGTAGTGCCGCGTGATGAGCCCTGAGAAGCTATTAACCCACCGGTCATTACCGGCTTTTCCTTCCCCTACTGCGCCCAGTATCTGATCTGGTATCCACAGCATTGGTTCTATCGACGGGACTTGGATCTCTACACGCAGCGCCCTAGGCATTGCTCTGCTACCTCGGAGCTGTTCAACCAGACGCATGTCTCTGGCATTGAGAGATTGTGTACGCGATTCAAGAAATACAGTACTTACCCCGAGATCCCCCAGCTCTGCTAGCAGTCGCTCCATACACTTGGCGCGGGCTCGCTCTTGACGCCGAGGATCCATGGGCGCAGCAACGACCACAATGTGCGCTGCATCGATCCTGCCGATAAGGTCCATCGACAGCTTCTTTGCCGCATTGTCCATCTCTCGCCAGTGCAGCTTGGAGCCCCCTTTGCGCACTGCGCGAAGATCATCGCGTACGCTATCGCAGGACAAAGGATCGGCAACTGCTGCACCGAGCATGTAGAGAGGTTCAGCGACATTAACCGCGCGCATACTCTCATCCACCCAAGCATGCAGCTCAAACGAGTCCGCCGAATCTAGCCCCTCGCTCATTTCGCTTCAGCTGCTTCCTCGTGGGCAAAGGCACCAATGAGTGTATATACGTTAACGGTCGTCAGACCACTGTCGGTCAGAGGTGCCTTTCGGGTTCGCTTATCGATTTTCAGGAGATCTAGGGCCTCAAGTTTCTTGAAACCGCGTTCGGCCGTATCGGCGGACCATCCGTACCACTTGGGGACATTTTCGGTGGGTAGTTCGAATCCAGGCTTTTCATGCAGCGCGACCAGGAGCATTGCGGTGGCGGAGATATCTAGCTGCTCGTAGAGTTTTTCGGTCCAAAACTTGTAGTCGAGCTTGAGAAACCGGTCCGTATTCTTATTTCCAGGTCGGGTGTATGTCCCACCGTGACCGTCAGGTCGTAGGATCGTGACCTTCACGAGCCGGTTCTTTCCAGTAGACGTGCGAGTAATCAGATTCCTATCCTGCAGGCGCCTGAAAATTTTGCTGACTGCAGCCCTGGCTGAAGCTGGTTCAGCTCCAATAGTTGTATCGAACGCACGAGACCATGCCCCGATAGGAAGTGAAGTGCTCCAATCCTCGTTTTCTCCGCCACTGCTTATGATTGCGTGAAGAAGCAGGAAAGCTCGTAGTCCCCTCAGATCGCCATTCTTAACGAATTCGCTCAGAGGGCCAGAACGATCCTTCAGATTCCCATCTGGATTCTGGACGAAGTCCTTTAGTATAGGGGCTGCAGATCGCTTAGACCTCGTAAGTAGGTCTACACGTGTTTCTTCCGGCGTTGATTTTTCCTCATTTGGGTCAGATACTGTTTCAGGTTTCTTTTCATTGCTTTTCATATTGACTACATTGGCAGACTAGTCTCAATGTGACAACCGCACTAGCCTTCGATGAATTACCGCCACAGCGGGTGTTGTGAGATAACCTGTGATACCCCTATGCGATAACAGTGCGAGAACCTGTAAATACTATAGGGGGATACCGCATGCAACCCCCTCGGCCCCTTACCTAGACTGGCCAAACGGTCTGCTTCTAAAAATAGTGCTGACCGATTCACTTACAAACGGCTCGGGGCACTCAGATCCACTACCACGGCTTGATTTGTTCAGGAAGATTGGCCTTTGGGTGGTCCGGGTGCCGGCCACGGCAGCTCATCGAGGATCTCCCACAGTGTGGCGCTGTCGGTGGCGGTGCGGGAGATTCCCGGTAGTTCGTCCAGGGCGAGTGCCTGCAGGTACTTGACGACGGTGCTTGTGGCTTCGGCGTAGGCGATGTGGCCGGCTTGTCCTGCGGTGATGGTCGCGGCGCATTTCTGCGCCTGGTAGCGGGTTAGGTGGACCGGAACGTTGTCCAGCTCGTTGCGGACATTGAGCAGGTCCTGGTAGTCATCCGGGTCCAGACTTCCCATGCTCAGGCGTCGTCGCTTTCGCGGCGGCGGTCGCCGGGGGTCCGGTAGCCCTGTGCGGCGATGGCTTCCTGGGCCTTGGCCAGCTCCTCCCCCAGTTGTTCGGCCAACTCTGCTGCCCGGGCCAGGTGCTCACCGGCCTGCATGATGCTTTCGGCAGGATCTTTGCCCTGGTCTTCGGTGACGTCGTATTCCTCGAGGGACTTCACGAGTCCCTGGGCGAGCTGGTCGGAGATCTGGGGCAGGAAGTGGCCGAGGTTTTTGAGGTTTCCCAGGATCCGGTACACCACCGGTGCCGGGTGGGTTGCCCGGGTGAGGTGGGCCAGGGCGCGCAGTGCGTCGTAGGCGGTGTCGGCTTCCTGGACTGCTTCGGGGGTCTTGTCATCGTCCATGATCGTGGTCTCCTAGTTCCTTGGTCCGTGTTCTGTTCTCACCATATCGGTGGGGCACCAGGTGCCCATGAGTTCCCCGGTGTCATCGATCCAGGCGACGTGCACCAGGTGTGTGGTGCGGGCGGTGACTTCGACCGGAAGGACCAGGCTGCCGCTGTTCGTGGGGATCTCTGCGGTGGCCCGGTGGTGCGGCACGGCCCGGGCCGGCTCGTCGCCGGGGTAAAAGCGCATGAGTTCGTACGCGGTGCCTTGGTGGGTGAAGGTGTCAGGGTTTCCCCGTGCCGGGGTGTCCGGGGCGCGCAGCGCCCTGGTGCGGCGGCCGGGGGAGCTTGCGGAGGAGGCCGCCGCCGAAATCTGTAGCCGCGGCTCCCAAGGTGACTCGTCGCGGAGCTGCGTGGGATGGTGGGTAAAAGCCATGTCGATGCTCATGTGTGGGTCTCCCTTTTGGGTGTGAGTGTAGCTAAGTGGGGCGACGTTTTGGAACGTCGCCCCACCTAGCTAGTGGTTGGGTTAGCGCTTGGTGCTGGCGGACCTCGGAAGTTCGCCGGTGTTGATCAATGTGATCAACAGGGTGGTGAGGCGGTGCTCGGGGTCGGCGTCAAGGGCTAGGCCGAGGAATTTCATTGCTTCGCTTCCCTTGCCGTCGATCCAGCGTGTCCATCCGACTCCGGCCAGCAGGTCGGTGCGGTGTGCTTCGGGGATGAATTCCAGCGCGGTATAAACTGCATCGGCACCCGTGAGGAAGAATTCCCAATCTTCCGGTGCTTTCTCCCCCATCAGGACGGCGCTCATCGTTCCGGCGTCGTCGCTGGTGGTGGCCAGCGAGGCGAAGAGCAGGTCGCGCACGTTCTTGTTGGTGCAGATCCCGGCCAGCCATGCGGCGTGCTGGGGGCTGACCTTGCCGTTGTGGCGGTAGCCGCCGACCATGTCGGCCAGCGTGCCGCGCACCACGGCGCGGGTTTCCTCGTCCTCGAAGCCCATATGGCGGGCGTCGTTGATGAATTTCTCGAGGTCGCTGACACTTGCCGGGGTGGTGCAGGCCGGAATGTCCGCGGCCATCTTCGCGGCCTTGGCGGTGCTGAACATCAAGGCCAGTGCCGCGTTGGATTCGGCCACGGTGGAGAATTCCACCGCGTCGGTGGAATCGCCGTCGTAGTCCATGACCCATCCATCGGTGATGAGCACCGAGTTCCTGATGGGGCATCCCGCGCGGGCCAAGGTGTCGCCCAACGCGCGGAACTGCGCGGTGGTCATGGCCAAATCGTTCTCGAAGCTCAACAGGATGACGCTGTTGGCATCACTCACGCGGTGAACGTACGTGGTGATTTGCTGCGCCCATTCCTCGGCGGGTGCTTCGGGGCTGGCATCCACGCGCAGGGTGGCCAGCAGTCCGCTGTCGTTCGTCAGCATGAGAACTACCGACGAGGTGGGGATGAAGCCGATTCCGTGGATGGCGACTGCCGTGACCTCGGCCATGGTGGTTGCTTTGATGCTTTTCATGGTTGTTTTCCTCAATCTGTGGGTGAGGGGGATCGCGGAACCAGCCCCGCGCTTTGTCTCTCCCCCGCGTTTTTTGGTTGCTGGCGAAATGAAATGAGCGGCCCGAGCACCAAGGAGCAGCAACCCGCAGGGCAAGGGACCGACATTCTTTGTGAGGAAATAAGCGCAGCGCCGATCAAAGAATTCGGGCGCTTGGCCCCGCAGCGCAGCAAGGGGCTTGTGCCCTTGGTGACGGGCCATAGACTCCGAAGGACAGCAACCGAAAAAAGGGGACGGCCGCAGGCCGGCACCTGATTTCCCGAAGGGGAATCAGGTCAACAGCCGGCCGCGCAGCGGACGCCCGGTTCCTGGGTGCGAGCGAGCGAGTACCCAGGACTCCCTCAAACCCCCGGCTAACTGATCAACGCTCCCCCGCGGCTTTCCGGTCAGCTCATCCACGGGGCCGTCCACGGAGTCGTCCATGCGCGGTAGCGGGTGTGGCGAGTCTGTGCGTCGGGGCGGTGGGTGAAGTGCTGTGTTGTGGGTGGGTGGACACGCCTGCGATGAAATGTCAGGCCATCCACAGCCAAACGAGGTGGCCAGCACATGGCCGCCGCTTGCGAAGTGGCCAGCAGTGGCGCACCGCGCCATCATGACCGAAGGTCAGCACATGGCCGCCGCTTGCGAAGTGGCCAGCACATGGCCGCCGCTTGCGAAGTGGCCAGCACATGGCCGCCGCTTGCGAAGTGGCCAGCACATGGCCGCCGCTTGCGAAGTGGCCAGCAGTGGCGCACCGCGCCATCATGACCGAAGGTCAGCACGCCCGGGCCGGGCACAGGAAAACGCTCGTGTGCCGTGGGGCTGTACCGCGCGCAGCGTCTGGCGGCCGGGGGAGCTGGCGGCGGAGGCCGCCCGCACAACCAGGAAAAAGGGGAGGGCCACCCCTGTTCGGTGCGCCGCTCCCCCGCCGGGTTCCTTGGTGCCTAGTCTTCGTCGTCTGGTTCCCCGAGATAGGCCTCATGAGCTCTAATGCTGGCTTCGAGCGCTTCGATTTCGAGGTTCCTGATTTCGGAGTCGCGTTCTCCGATTTCGAGCTCGAGGGTTTCCAGCAACAGCATCCGCGCCGACTTGTAGTACGGCGGCTCATCCGGGTCATCCGATTCAAGGGGAACCGCGTCCCCGTGGGGATTGTTTTCTAGGTCTTCCTCGGTGGTGGCGATGGTGTGGCAGATTGTCCGCATCTCGCTATCCGCATGAAGCTCAGGGGATACGTACCTGTCCAGCACTGACTGGAGCTGTTCTTCGGAGATCATGATGGCATCCTTTCATGGGTGAGGGGGTCGCGGAACCAGCCCCGCGCTTTGTCTCTCCCCCGCGTTTTTTGGTTGCTGGCGAAATGAAATGAAGCGGACCGAGCACCAAGGAGCAGCAACCCGTAGGGCAGGGCGGCCAATTGTTTGTCCGGAAATAAGCGCAGCGCCGGACACAGAATTTGCCGGGCTGGCCCCGCAGCGCAGCAAGGGGCTTGTGCCCTTGGTGTCGGGCCATAGACTCCGAAGGACAGCAACCGAAAAAAGGGGACGGCCGCCAGGCCGGCACCTGATTTCCCGAAGGGGAATCAGGTCAACAGCCGCACCGCGCCAGCGGGGCGCCCGGTTCCTGGGTGCGAGCGAGCGAGTACCCAGGACTCCCTGAAACCCCCGGCATTCCGCGGGGAGTAGATGATGCATTACTCATTCACTCAAACGAGTGCGTGAGTATAAGATGCCCTTCAACGCATCCTGGCCATCGCGCAGCGTCTGGCGGCCGGGGGAGCTGGCGGCGGAGGCCGCCCGCACCACCACGAAAAGGAGGGGACACCCAAACGGCGCCCCCTCCCCCACTGCGTGGTTAGTGGTTGGTATCCAACAAATTCAATGCCTCGGCCCCCGTGGTGACGAGGTCGGCGACTCCGTCTCGTATGAGGCGGTGCGTTCCTGCGGAATTGGCAGAGAATACCGAGCCCGGCACGGCTCCGACGTTTCGCCCCATGGTCTTGGCATGGTTGGCGGTGGTCATTGCCCCAGAGCGCCAGCGCGCCTCTGTTACGACGGTTGCGCCGGTCAGCCCGGCGATGAGTCGGTTTCGGGCGAGGAAGCGCCAGCGCGTCGGTGCTTTGCCCGGCGCTATTTCACTGAGCACGGTTCCCCGTTCGGCGATGCGCGCGAGCAGGTCGGCGTTGCCGACGGGGTAGTACCGGTCAAGGCCTCCTGCCATCACCGCGATGGTTGGGCACTCGTTGTTTTCGGCGCTGAGCGCGGCTTGGTGTGCGCAAGCGTCGATTCCGTAGGCTCCACCGGAGACAACGGTTACTCCGCTGTTTGCCGCGTGGATGGAAATTTCAACGGTTGCTTGGCGTCCGTATTCGGTGGCGTCTCGTGAGCCGACGATGGCCAGCGCTCGGTGCGTTTCGGGGATCCCGTTTTCCATGTTTCCGCGCCACCAGAGGCCGATCGGGTTGGATCGGGGGTCGTTGCCTGCGGTCGGCCAGTTTTCGTCCTCGGGGGTCAGGAATCCCCCTCCTAGGCGCTCGATCAAGGCGAGGCTTGCCTGGGCGTGTTCGCGGCCTCGGTATTTGCCTTTCCAGACGTACAGGGCGTCCTCGAGGTTTCGTTCGTTGGTGCTCTTGTGGCTGTTGAATATCTCGCGTTCCGAATCGGTCATGGTCGCGTCCTGTTCGACTATCGCCAGTCCTTTCTCGGGACCGACTGCGGCCAGCAGGGCGCGCGCGGCTCCGTCGCAGGGTTCGGAGAAGTCGGTCCATGCGGCGTAGGCGATGCGTTGGGTGTTCATGGTTGTTTTCCTCAATCTGTGGGTGAGGGGGGTCGCGGAACCAGCCCCGCGCTTTGTCTCTCCCCCGCGTTTTTTGGTTGCTGGCGAAATGAAATGAGCGGACCGAGCACCCAGGAGCAGCAACCCGCAGGGCAAGGGACCGACATTCTTTGTGAGGAAATAAGCGCAGCGCCGATCAAAGAATTCGGGCGCTTGGCCCCGCAGCGCAGCAAGGGGCTTGTGCCCTGGGTGTCGGGCCATAAACTCCGAAGGACAGCAACCAAAAAAAGGGGACGGCCGCAGGACGGCACCTGATTCCACGGAACGGGGAATCAGGTCAACAGCCGCACCGCGTCAGCGGGGCGCCCGGTTCCTGGGTGCGAGCGAGCGAGTACCCAGGACTTCCTGGAACCCCCGGCATTCCGCGGGGAGTAGATGATGCATTACTCATTCACTCAAACGAGTGCGTGAGTACAAGACGCGTTGTTGCCGGACCTGGCCATCGCGCAGCGTCTGGCGGCCGGGGGAGCTGGCGGCGGAGGCCGCCCGCACCACCACGAAAAAGGAGGGGACACCCACACGGCGCCCCCTCCCCCAGTGTGGTTACTCTGTGGTTGTTTCCTCGGTGATGAGCTTTTCAACCTCGCTGGGGGTGTATCCCCATGCGATCAGTTGCGCGAAGTATTCGCGGGTGGCCTTGCTGGGGTTCCTCCATGCGTTGCGGTCGAGGGTTTTTTCGTAGGCCGCGAAGCACAGGGCCAGGATGGAGAATTCGCTCCGTGCGGCGACCTTGGCGGTGTGCGTGCTGACGGGGCTGAATCCCTCGGCCTTGATTCCCGCGAAGGTCGCGGCCATGTCTTGGCTGGAACGGCCGAGTTCGTAGCTGTGGGCACTGATGGTCTTGGCCACGAAGTGCAGGTATCCCTTGGGTGCGGTCTTGCGTGCCAGCAGAGTGGTAATCCATTCGTGCCGCACAGTGATGGCCGAGTCCATGTCCTTGTTGCGGCTGATCAGCTCTTTGCGTTCGGCCTTCTGTTCCTCGGACATGGGGCCGGAGCGGGAGCCACTGCCGCTGTTTCCCCATCGGTCGGTGAAGCCTGCCGCCTTCCATTCCTGGACTACGGCGACCGCTTCGATGTTTCCGTTGTAGAGCACGCGCACGAAGTACGCGGTGGCGTCGTCCTCCGTGGCGGGTTCGCCATCGGGACGGTTCAACGAGGTCACATATTTTGCGGTGCCTTCGTGGCCAACTTCGGCGGATTCGAGCACGGTTTTTCCGTTGGCGATCAGCTCGACTTTGACGGCTTCCACGGCGGCGTCCTCGGCTAATTGGTCGAGACGGCGCTGTGCGGCGTGAGGGAATTCGCCGGGTTCCTCCAACGCGATTTCGGTCAGTTTCGCGATGATTTCCTCGTGTCCGTCGAACTCCGCGATTTTCGCGGCCTGTTCGATGGTCAGCCCTTGCCCCAGCGAGGCGTTGGCGGCGGCGTTGGCCTTGGCGGTGAGGGCTTGGGAGACCGTTTCCTTGTGTGCGCCGGTGCGCTTGGCGATCTTGGTGGGGCTCATGCCCAGCAGGGAAAGCTGGTGGAATGCTTCGGCGCGGTCTGCGTGCGTGAGTTCCTGCCGCTGGTCGTTTTCCACGACCTGTGTTGCCACGCGGTCGGTTTCCTCGGGCGATGCCACGACATAGACCGGGATGGTGTCCCGTCCGGCTTCGACGGCGGCGAGCGTGCGGCGCTGGCCCATCAGCACATGCAGGGAGCCGTCCTTTTCGTGGGCGGTCACCGGCTGGAGCACACCGTGCTCCTTGATAGATGCAACGAACTCGGTTCCGAGTTCGGCCACGGTGCGCACGTTGGTGTCCACGGTCAGGGTCAGCGGGTTGACGTGTTCAAGCCTCTGGGTGTTCATGGTTGTTTTCCTCAATCTGTGGGTGAGGGGGTCGCGGAACCAGCCCCGCGCTTTGTCTCTCCCCCGCGTTTTTTGGTTGCTGGCGAAATGAAATGAGCGGACCGAGCACCCAGGAGCAGCAACCCGCAGGGCAAGGGACCGACATTCTTTGTGAGGAAATAAGCGCAGCGCCGATCAAAGAATTCGGGCGCTTGGCCCCGCAGCGCAGCAAGGGGCTTGTGCCCTGGGTGTCGGGCCATAAACTCCGAAGGACAGCAACCAAAAAAAGGGGACGGCCGCAGGACGGCACCTGATTCCACGGAACGGGGAATCAGGTCAACAGCCGCACCGCGTCAGCGGGGCGCCCGGTTCCTGGGTGCGAGCGAGCGAGTACCCAGGACGCCCTGAAACCCCCGGCATTCCGCGGGGAGTAGATGATGCATGACTCATTCACTCAAACGAGTGCGTGAGTAAAAGACGACGATGTTGCCGGACCTGGCCATCGCGCAGCGTCTGCGGCCGGGGGAGCTGGCGGCGGAGGCCGCCCGCACCACCGCGAAAAGGGAGGGGACACCCACACGGCGCCCCCTCCCCCGGTTCCTTTTAGCTAGCTGATGGCTGCCCGGGCTTCGGCATATTCGGCTGCTGTCTTGTGGTCGGTCAGTGCCTCGTATTCGATTTTGTCTGTCCAGGTGTATTCGGTTTTGACTGACACCGTTTTGGCGTTGGCTCGCACCACTTCGGCCCAGCCGAACCGGTACCGCACGTAGTCGCCCTTGTTGATGGTTTCCCGGCTGTAGTTGGTGGCCTTGCCTGTGGCGATCTGTTCGGCGCGGACCTGCTTCCAGTAGGTGAGCTGATCGTTTTGGTCAGCTAGCCGCGCGAGCAGGCGCTCACGGTATGCGCCGGTGGCGCCGATGGGTTCTTTGCTGAGCATGTCCCGGCCGGCTTCGTCCTTGATCCATTCGCGGCGGCCGTCGATGTTGCGTTGGGTGCCTCGGGTGTCGGCTTCGAGCTTCTTGATGCGGTTTGCGACGGTCTGCACGCTGTAGCGTGCGCCGGTGGTGTGGGCTGCCGTCGCGGCGGCCTCGGCTGCCTCGGTGGCGTCACGGTCGGCGGCGACCGATGCGCCCATGGCGCGGTGTGCCTTTTCGATGGCGTTGCGGTGGCGGTTTTCGCTGTGGTGGCCGACCTTGATCGGCTCGCCTCCCCAGGGCAGAGCGTCGCCTGCTGCCTTGGCGCGACGCTCGGCATCGTCGGCCGCGGTGCTCTTGCGCTGGGCCTTGGCTTCCAGTGCTTCGACGCGCTGGGCCTGGCGTTCGATCTTTGCCGCTTCGACGTCCGCCGTTGAGCGAGTGGTCTCGTCAATGTCCGTTTCAACCTCGAACCCTGCCGCACGGAGTGCGGTTGCCGTGCCCTGGATCTTGTAGAGCTTGGGCATCCGGTCGCGGCTCATGGGGACAAACCAGCTGGCGATGCTGCGGCCCCAACGCCAGCCGTTGGCTTTGAGGACTTCGGCGGTGCCGTCGCCCTTGGTGGTTCCCTCGATCAGGGTTCCGGCTTCGTGGGTGTGGGTAATTCTCAAGTGGCCCATGGTTGTTTTCCTCAATCTGTGGGTGAGGGGGATCGCGGAACCAGCCTGCGCGCTTTGTCTCTCCCCCGCATTTTTTTGGTTGCTGGCGAAATGAAATGAAGCGGACCCGAGCACCAAGGAGCAGCAACCCGCAGGGCAAGGGACCGGATTATTTGAGGCGAAATAAGCGACGGAGTCGCGCGTCTCAAATAATCCGGGCGCTTGGCCCCGCAGCGAAGCAAGGGGCTTGTGCCCTTGGTGTCGGGCCATAGACTCCGAAGGACAGCAACCGAAAAAAAGGGGACGGCCGCCAGGCCGGCACCTGATTTCCCGAAGGGGAATCAGGTCAACAGCCGCACCGCGCCAGCGGGGCGCCCGGTTCCTGGGTGCGAGCGAGCGAGTACCCAGGACTCCCTGAAACCCCCGGCTAACTTCTCAACGCTCCCCCAGGGCTTTCCGGTCAGCTCATCCACGGCGCCGTCCACGCAAGTCGTCCATGCGCGGTAGCGGGTGTGGCGAGTATGTGCGTCGGGGCGGTGGGCGAAGTGCTGTGTTGTGGGTGGGTGGACACGCCTGCGATGAAATGTCAGGCCATCCACAGCCAAACGAGGTGGCCGGAAACTCGTATGGCCACCGCTTGCGAAGTGGCCAGCAGTGGCGCACCGCGCCATCACCCTACGTGTCAGGCTGGAGCGGTACCACGGTGACAGAGCAAGTCAGCTCGATCGCGTAGGGCGAGAACCAGGAAACCAATCAGTATGTCTAATCTAGTTTTGGCCGAAGTGCGCCAA
>NZ_JAOYTG010000035.1:0-13771 GCF_025847175.2 Paeniglutamicibacter sp. ZC-3
ATGCCCTTCATTTCAGGAATGTTGTTACTGTCGCAAGTTCAATTTTCCCTGATATGACGGGCATTTCGTGGTTAAAACGCCGAGCAGCTCCCAAATCTCATCGGTGGATCAAGGCTAAGCGCGCCGCTCAATAGGAGGCCGTTGGAATACCAGTAACGCGTCGGACACCAAATCGTGGGGGTAGCGATCCCACACAATCTCGGTTGTCCCCACAGCGGTGAGATGCTGCGCGAGCACGCGGGTGCAATCGCGGATCAAGTGGGTGGTGCGGTCCATGTGGAGGATGTCGGCCACATTCCACACCACGAAGCCGCCGGGCACAACGGTGCGCGCACACTGGGCTGCGACAAGCCCGAGCTCGTCCAGGTAGCGGCCGTAGTCCCCGTTATCTTCCTCGTAGGCAGTGAGGGGGTCGGCCTCATGGTTCTCGGCGGTCATGTATGGCGGAGAGGTGAGAATGAGATCGACACCCGCGTCGGTTTCGGGCGTCGTAATTCCGCGGACAAGCCTGAGCAGCTCCCTTGCGTCTCCCTCGATGATGCGCGCGCCGGGCACCTGATCCCGTAAGTACTCCGCCCGCTCGGGTAGCAGCTCAATACCGAGGGCTTCCCGCCCCAGCGCAACTGCCCGTTTAATGGTGGTGCCGAACCCCGCGAATGGGTCGAACACCAAGGCGCCCGGGGCGCTGCACCGTTCAATGACATGATCCACGATGGCCGAGAGCATGTGGACATCTTCGTCGGCCCCCAGCGGACGCTCGGCCAGAAACGTGGCGTGCAAGGCGGTTAGTCGTGAATCCAAGGGGGACGAGATGGGGGTGCTCCCGGTCGACGCTTTTCCACGATCTTTCATCAGGCGAAGTCTACCGGCCGTGGAGAGGACATTGCCGCTTCCCCCCCGCCTCACCGAAGCCCGAACGCCGAGGCGGCTTGTTGCCCATTACACGGGGCCGCTCGGGTGCCGGCCCCCAGGACGGGATATTCGCCGAGGGGCAAGGCGCCGTTGTTGGTGTGGACGGCATCGCCAAGCACATCGGGCAAAGCACCGGCATTTCTTACCTCGCCTTCCGGCTGGACCGGGCAACCCGTCTCGACGTCAAGTTTGCCGTCGGCCCTTGGCCGTGTTCGACGCACCTGCTGAAGCCATCTCGCGGGAGATGGACGCAGACGGGGCGACCTCGCACCTGAGCGGCCTGCTCGGCGAAGGCCGACCCTCTGAATGAGGCAATCGTGCAATCAATGGAACATGGAACAGCGCCGCCCGCTCCCCCGGCATCGCTTCCTGGAAGCGGGTACCGGTGGTGCGGGCGGCAGCGCGGTGGCGGCTCGCCGAATTTGCTAGCGGCGCGCCAGTGCGACGGCTGTCTGCAGGCCCGCGCTCATGGCCTCGTAGCCCTTGTCTTCGACAGAGCCTTCCAGGCCGGCACGGGCAATGGCCTGCTCCTCGTTGTCACAGGTCAAGACCCCGAAGCCCACGGGAACGCCGGTGCGCACCGTAACGTCGGTCAGGCCCATGGTCGCTCCCTGGCAGACGAAGTCGAAGTGCGGGGTGCCGCCGCGGATGACCACGCCCAGCGCGATGACGGTGTCATAGGCATGGGCCAGGCGTGCCGCGGCCACCGGGAGCTCGAAGGTGCCCGGAACGCGGATGACCTCGGGGGTGCTGATCCCGGCATCGGCGGCGGCGCGCAGGGCGCCGTCCAGCAGGCCGTCCATGATCTGGGTGTGCCAGCTGGCCGCGACGATGACGGCCCGCATTCCGGCTTTGCCTGCCGCTGCCAATTCGCCGGCCCCGACGAGGGGTGCTCCGTGTCCGCTCATGATTTGACTCCTGGGTTGGTGTTTTCGATGGATGGCAATTGCAATGAATGGTTCATCAGGTTTTGCTTGGTGCGCAGGTACTCAAGGTTTTCGGGACGCGCCGCAATCCGGGTGGGCACGCGCTCGGAAACGGCGATCCCGGCCTGTTCCAGCCACTCTTCCTTCAGCGGGTTGTTGGTGATCAACCGGACCCGGCGGATGGACAGGGCATGGAGGATGGCTGCGGCGGCATCGTAGTTTCGCGCGTCGACAGGCAGGCCCAGTTGCTCGTTGGCGGCCACGGTATCGGCGCCGCCGTCCTGCAGCGCGTAGGCGCGGATCTTGTTGGCCAGCCCGATGCCGCGGCCCTCGTGGCCGCGCAGGTAGACCAGCACCCCGCCGTATTCGTTGATGGCCTCCAGCCCGGCGGCCAGTTGCTCGCCGCAGTCGCAACGGTAGGAACCGAACACGTCGCCGGTGAGGCACTCCGAATGCACGCGCACCAGCGGCTCGGCCGGCATGGTGCCGTCGGGACCCGTGGCACTGAGCGAAAGGTGCTCGGTGCCGCTGACGCGTTCGCGCCAGGCGCGGACGAGGAACTCGCCGTGCGGGGTGGGGACCTTGACCTCCGGACCGCCCTGCACCGCGGCGGCACTGGTGCCCACTGCCGGCTCGGCGTCCATGGTGGCCCGCCAGGCGGCCAGGTCCTCGATGCTGATCAGCGGGATGTTCCACAGGTCCGCGAATTCGCGCAGCGCGGGCAGACGCATCATCGATCCGTCGTCGTGGACGATCTCGGCGATGACCCCGACGGGTTCTAGGCCCGCGGCCTTGCACAAATCGACGCTGGCCTCGGTGTGACCGCGGCGCACCAGCACCCCGCCGTCGACCGCGCGCAGCGGGAAGATGTGGCCTGGGCGGGTGATCAGCTCGGGGCCGGAGGCCGGATCGGCCAGGATGCGGGACGTCAGGGCGCGGTCGGCGGCGCTGATTCCGGTGCTGACCCCGTGTGCGGCGTCGCAGGAGACGGTGTACGCGGTGCCCTTGGCGTCCTGGTTGTTTTCCACCATGGGCGGCAGGCCCATCGCGTCGGCGCGGTCACCGTCCATCGGAGTGCACACGACGCCCGAGGAATGGCGGATGGTCCAGCCCATGAGCTCCGGGGTGGCGAACTCGGCGGCGAAGATGATGTCGCCCTCGTTTTCGCGGTCAGCGTCGTCGACGACCACGACGGCCTGGCCTGCGGCCATGGCGCTGATCGCGGCGTCAATGGAGTCCAGGCGAATGGTATCGGTGATCATGATGCACTGCTTTCGATGTTGTTGAATGAGGCAAGGCGTTCGGCGTACTTGGCCATGACATCGACTTCCAGGTTGACCGCGGAACCGGGAACGCGTTGGCCCAGGGTGGTTTCGCGCAGGGTGGTGGGGATGATCCCGACTTCGAACCACTGCTCTTTTTCGCGGGCCTCCGAGACCTCGGTGACGGTCAGCGAGATCCCGTCGATCGCGATCGAACCCTTCTTTGCCACGTATCTGGCCAGTTCGAAGGGGATGGAGAAGCGGAAGCGGTCCCAGGCACCGAGCGATTCGTGCTCCAAGAGGTGCCCGACACCGTCGACGTGGCCCTGCACGACGTGCCCGTCAAGCCGGCCGCCGGCCTGCACGCAGCGCTCAAGGTTGATGCCCTCGCCCTCGGCGAGGTCGCCGATGGTCGTGTGGCGCAGGGTCTCGCCCATGACGTCCAGGGACAGGATGTCCCCGGCGATGGACGTGGCGGTCAGGCAGACGCCGTTGACGGCGATGGACCCGCCCAGTTCCAGGTTCTCGGTGTGGTTCGGCGCGCTGATGCGCAAGACGACAGAGTCGGATTCCGGTGTCGCGTCCATTGCTTCGATGCGGCCCATGCCGCTGATGATTCCGGTGAACATGCTTCGATTCCTTAGGGTGTGCCGGTGCCGGTTGGCATGGGTTCAAGATGTGTAAGGGTGTCGGGGCCCAGAATGCGCACCGCGTCCCCGTCGACGGCGTCCAGGCGGAAACGCCGGGCGGAGGCAAGGGTGTCGATTCCCAGCTCCCCCACGCTTCCACGCCCGGATCCCAGGAAGATCGGTGCCTGGTAGAGGAAGATCTCGTCGACCAGATCCGCCGCCAGGAACGCGGTGGCCACCGACGCACCGCCTTCGATGAGCACGTGTCCGATGTCCCGGGATGCGATCCGTGCCAGGACCTCGTGAGGATCGCGGGTGCGGACCTGCTCCCAGTTGCCGTCGGCCTTCAGTGCTGCGTCCCCGGGAATGTCCCGTTGCCCCATGACGATGCGTCGGGGCTGGGAGGCGAAGGGCTCGCCGTGTTCGTCACGTGCGTTCAGCCGCGGGTCATCGGCCATGACGGTGCCGGTACCCACGACGATGGCGCCCACGCGGGCACGTACCTCATGGGCGTGGAGCAGCGAGCGCGGCGAGGTGATCCATTGGCTGGTTCCGTCCTTGGCGGCGATTCGTCCGTCAAGGGTTTGGGCCAGGTGCAACGTGGTGAAGGGCCGGCCGGCGGCGCGGGCCGCGAACCAGCGGTGGTTCAGCTCGGCAGCCTGGTCCTCCAGCAACCCCTGTTCCACATTGACTCCGGCCGCACGCAGCGTCTCGGCTCCCCCGCCGGCCACCGCGCCGCCGTCGGCGACAGCGAAGATTACGTTGCCGATTCCGGCGTCGATGATGGCGCGGGAGCATGGGCCGGTGCGGCCGGTGTGGTTGCAGGGCTCGAGGGTGACCAGCATGGTCGCGGCGCGTGCCGCGGCCGGGTCGATGGAGCCCAGGCGGTTCAGTGCGTCGGCCTCGGCGTGCGGGGTGCCGGCGCCGCGGTGGTAACCGGTGGCCAGGATCGTGCCGTCAGGGTCGATGATGACGGCCCCGACCAGGGGGTTGGCTCCGCGGCTGCCGCGGCGGGCCAGCTCGAGGGAAAGCCGCATGGCGGCCACTGTTCGTGAGGGTTGCATCAGCTGTGCACCTGCACCGTTGGGTCGGGCATCTCGGTTTGGATGCTGGGCTTGGCGTCGTTCTTGGCCTTCCACCAAATGAAGAACCCGACCAGCGTGAAGCACCCGTAAAAGAGGTACATGAACGCACTGGCGTAGTAACCGGCGCCGAAGAGCAGCGGAACCCCGACTACATCGACAAGGACCCAGATCAGCCAGAACTCCACCAGTCCCTTGGCCATGCCGTAGGTGGCCAGCAAGGAGCCGACGAAGGTCCAGGCATCGGCCCAGACAGGTGCGTAGGATCCCAGTGCGCCAAAGAGCGGGGTCAGTGCGACGGTGCCGATGATCATGATTGCAGCGAGCGACAGGCGTTCCGTGCCGGTGGCCCAGCGCGGGGTGACCGCACTTCCGCCGGATTCGCGGCTGGATTTCCAGCGCTTCCAGCCATAGAAGGACACGGCGATGAACATGATCTGGCGTCCGGCCTGGCCGAGCAGGTTGGCTGTTTGGTCGTTGCCGAAGATGCTGCCCAGGAAAACCGTCAGGAGCAGGATGTTGCCGACGATGCCAACGGGCCACGCCCAGACCTTGCGGCGGATGCCGCCCAGGGCAGAGGCAAGTCCGAAGACGTTGCCCACCACTTCGCGCACCAGCAGTGCGCTGCTGCCTACTGTGATGTAAGAATTGAAAGCTTCAATGAGCCACCGCAGAAAATCCATCGTCCTCCTGTCAAGCCGCGATGGCTCCGGGGGTTCGATACGACGGTTCCACCTTTGCGGCCGACCCGCTGGCGAAGGATCCGGAACCAGGGAAATCTCGTGGATTCCCACCTGGCCGTGCCTTGCGCACTCGCGAGAGCGCTGGTGTTGCGTGTACGTGCTTCTCCCATCCAGACTTTAACTGTCGGTACCGGAATTTCACCAGTTCAACCAGGCTTCAAGATCCCCGGAGGGATCTTTTTGGCTTGGGTCGCGGACTTTGACCGCCGGTTCGGACTTACACCGACCCCGGAGCACGTTGTGTAGTTGTAGCCCATAGTATTACATGGAAACGGGTGTCCTGGCTGCGAGATTTCGCAATGTGACTACTGCCTCGGCGGGATCCGCTGTTCCGTAAACCGAAGAACCGGCCACGAAGACGTCGGCCCCGGCCTCGGCCGCCCGCAGGATCGTTTCGCGGGTGACCCCGCCATCGACCTGCAGTGCGATGGGCAGGCCGGTCCCGTCAATGGCCTTTCGGGCCCTGCGGATCTTCGGCAACACGATGTCCAGGAAGGCCTGTCCGCCAAAGCCCGGCTCGACCGTCATCAGCAGCACCATGTCCAGCTCCGGGAGCATGTCCAGGTAGGGCTCGATCGGCGTGGCCGGGCGCAGCGCCATCGAGGATTTGGCACCGGCGGCGCGCAGGTCCCGGGCCAGCTTGATCGGGGCGGCCGAGGCCTCGGCATGGAAGGTGACCGAGGCGGCGCCGGCCTCGGCGTAGCCCGGTCCCCACCGATCCACGTGGCTGATCATCAGGTGCACGTCCAGCGGCAGCTCACTGACCTCGTTCAATCGCTGAACCACCGGCAAGCCGATGGTCAGGTTGGGCACGAAGTGGTTATCCATGACATCGACATGGACGGCGTCGGCGGTGTGGATCCGTGAGAGTTCGCGTTCGAGGTTGGTGAAGTCCGCCGAGAGGATCGACGGATTGATCTGGCAGGTACGCATGGTTTCCTTCTGGCTGCTGGCCGTCGGTCCGACTGGGTGGACCGACGGGTTTAGGCGGTGCGGGTGAACAGCGCCATGAACATGGCATCGGTGCGGTGGATGTGCGGCCACAGCTGGATGGTGCTTCCCTCGCCCACGGGGCGGGCGGCCGAAGCCAATCCGGGCAGGGCTGCGGATTCCAGTGCCGCCCCGGTGTCCAGCAGCCTGGCATTCTTGTTCCGGGACAGCAGGTCATCGACCACCGCAACGGTTTCGGCCGGGTGCGGCGAGCAGGTCACGTAGGCGACCACGCCGCCCACGCGCACCGCGCTGAGCGCCGCGTCCAGGAGCTCGCCCTGCAGGATCGTCAGCTCGGCGACGTCGCGGGGGCTCTTGCGCCACCGGGACTCGGGGCGGCGGCGCAGCGCGCCCAGGCCCGAGCACGGTGCATCGACCATGATCCGGTCATAGCCCCCGGCGTATTCGCTTTCGCCGTATTCGCGGCCGTCGCGAACCGAGATCATCCAGGTCTCGGGGTCGATGGCCACCAAGGCGTTGTTCACCAGTTCGGCACGGTGTTGGGCGGGTTCGTTGGCGGTAAGCTTCGCGCCCTGTTCGGCAGCCAGGGCTGCCAGCAATGCGGCCTTGCCGCCGGGGCCGGCGCAGAGGTCCAGCCAGTAGGTGTCATCGCCATCCTCGGGCAGCGCCACCTGGGCCAGGGCGCGGGCGACCAGCTGGGAACCGGCGTCCTGGACACGGGTGCTGCCCGCGCGCACGGAGGACAGCCGGGCGATGTCCCCACCTTGGTAATAGGCCGAATCGGCCACGAGGGTTCCGGGTTCGGCGCCAGCGTCAAGCGCCTCGTCCAGCGAACCGACGCCGGGCAGTGCCACGAGGTTGACGACCGGGGCCAGGTTGTCGGCGACCAGCAGGTCGGTGATTTCGGCGGCGTCGCGGCCGTGGGCCACCAGCGCCTGGCGCAGGGCGCGAACGATCCATTCGGGGTGGGAATGCACCAGTGCGGCTGCCGCATTTTCATCGGCGATCCCGGCGACCAGTTCCTCGCTCCAGGTCTCCAGGTCCTTCAGCGAGACCTTGCGCAGCACTGCGTTGATCAGGCCGGACGCGCCGGCGCCGATCACCATGCGGGCCAGCGACACGGTTTCGTCGAGTGCCGCGTGGCTTGGCACGCGCATGGCCAGCAACTGATGGGCGCCCAGGCGCAACGCGTCAAGGACAGCCGGGTCCAACTGGTCCAGGGGGCGGTCGACGCAACGGGCCAGGATCGCGTCGTACAGGCCCTGCCCGCGCAAGGCACCGTAGGTCAGTTCTGTGGCGAATCCGGCATCGCGCCGATCCAGTCGGTGTTCGCGAATCCGGGCCGGGAGCACCAGGTTGGCGTAGGCGTCGTTTTCGGCCACGGCCCGCAGTACCTCGAAGGCGGTCAGCCGGGCCTGGTCGGCCCTGCGGTTGCGGGCCGAGGGTGCGGAGGCACTGAACTGGCGTGGTCCGGATCCCCCGCGGTTGCGGGTGCGGCCGGCGTCGCTGCGGCGTTCCGGGCCTCCGCCGCGGTTCGGTTCGCTGCGTCGCGGACGGTCGGAACGTCCCTGTCCGAATTCGCTCATGCGAATTTCACCCCATCCACGGTTCCGGACGCGAGAATGCCCCGCGCCCAATCTGCTGCATTCATCATTTTTTTGCCCGGTGGTTGCACCAGGCCAAGTTCAACGGCGTACGAGCCCGTCCCCACCAGGACTCGCGGTTTCTTGCCCGGTTCGATGCGAACCTCGCCGGGTGCCAGATCCGTGACATCGGCCTGCGGAACCAGGGTCCCGAGTTTGAAACGCTGGCCATCGAGTTCGGTCCAGGCCCCGGGATCCGGGCTGGTTCCGTTGATGCGGCGGCGAATCACCAGGGCCGGAAGCGACCAGTCAACCTGTCCGTCAGCGAGCGTGAGCTTATGCGCGTAGGAGGTGTCCCCCTGCTGCTCGACACCCACGAGTTTGCCGGCCTCAAGGCCGGAAAGGGTCTGCGAGAGCAATACCGCACCGGAGATTGCCAGGCGGCCCAGCAACTCGCCGGCCGTGTCGGCAACATCGATGGTTTCGGTGAGCGTCCCGAAGACGGGGCCCGTGTCCAGTCCCTTTTCGAGCTGGAAGGTCACGGCACCGGTGATGTCGTCCCCTGCCATGATCGAGTGCTGCACGGGGGCCGCGCCCCGCCAGGCGGGGAGCAACGAAAAGTGCAGGTTGATCCAACCAAGGCGCGGGATCGTCAGCGCCTTTTCCGGCACGAGTCCCCCATAGGCGACGATTGCGGCGATATCCAGGTCAAGGGCCGCCAGGCGCTCCTGGGTTGGCTCGTCGATCCGGTTGGAATGGATGATGTCGATACCGAGCTCCGCGGCCCGTGCGGCGACAGGGGACGGGGTCATGACGCGCTTGCGCCCCACCGGGGCGTCTTCGCGAGTGAGCACGGCAACCACGTCGAACCCGTCTTTTACGAGCTGGTCGAGGGAGGCAACGGCGACCTGCGGGGTCCCGGCGAACAGGACCCTCATGCCAGGTTCCCGAAGCTCGAACCGGCGCCAAAGCTGGATCCCAGCGCCGAGCTGCGCTTGGTCACAGTGTTTGCGGCAACCGAGTTGTAGCTGGAGTCGCGCAGCTTGCGGAAGGCGTCCTTCTTCAGTTCGCCCTCAAGCCGGTCGATGTAGAGGATTCCGTCGAGGTGGTCGGTCTCGTGTTGCAGGCAGCGGGCGAGGAATCCCTCGCCTTCCACGACCACGGGATTGCCATCAACGTCAACCCCGGTGGCCCGGGTCCATTGGCGGCGGCGCACCGGGTAGCCGAGTCCGGGGATGGACAGGCAGCCTTCTGTCACGTCGTCCTGGAATTCCTCGCCGAATTCCAGCACCGGGTTGATCAGGTGCCCGCGGTTCCCGCCGATTTGGTAGGTGAAGACCCGAAGCGAGACTCCCACCTGGGGTGCGGCGAGGCCTGCACCCTCAACGTTTTCCATGGTCTCGTCCATGTCTGCGACGAGCTTGCGCAGTTCGGGCCCGAATTCGGTGACCTCGTCTGCGCGGGTTCGGAGGATTGGGTCGCCAACGATGCGAATGCCTAAGACGGCCATGCGGTCCGGTCTCCCTTCGGCCGGCTGGGTTCCGGCAATGTGCTGTGGATGGAGGCGGACGGGCGCGGCCAAGCCAATGCTGCGCGCCTATCCCCTGCCCACCAGTCTACCGACCGCCTCATGCCGCCGGTGGCGGTGGCGGGCCCACCTCGCGCAGGGGCATCCCTGCATCACCGACCTTCTGGGTGGCTCCCCATACCTGGCGAAGCGACCAGAACTTCGACCAGTACGCGGGCAGGACCTCAGGATTGGCCATCACGGTCTGGACTTCGGTTTCGCCAATTGCCACGCCCAACAGCATCGGGTCTTGTGAGTATTTCCACGGTTCCCAGGTACCGGCGGCTGGGTCAATGACCATTTCCTCGGCTTTTGCCCCGGCGGCCAACTGCATGACCACCTTGGGGTCAAGTGGTTTGACCCGACCGTCGCGATTGGTGCCACGGGTCTTGTAGTCGATCAGGCAAAGCCGGCCGCCAATGGTGGCAACCAGGTCAAGGGTGCCGGCGTACCCGATGCTCGAGTTCCAGACAGTCACCTCCGCGGCAAGTGGTTGCACCTGGTAGGTCTCCCACCACTCGTCGAAGCGCCCGGCAAAGGCTTCTTCGTTGTTGGCGATGAGCGCTTCACGGGCCTGGGCCGCCTGGTGCGGCTTTCCCATGGCGCGCAATGCTATTTGCTCGCAGTATTGGTGCACCCGGTCCCCGCGGGCCGCGGCCAAGTCACGATATTCCGCAGCCGCCGTGGATGCCTGGCGCGCCAGCGCCTTGAGCTTGGCGGAATTCCCGACGGACTCGCCCAGCCTGGCATCCTGGACCACGGCCGTGGCCGCCATGTGACCTATCCAACCGTCCATGTCCATTTTTTCCTGCCCGATGACAGTGGTGATGGATGGAACCTCCGGAAGGGCGCCGATTTTTCTGGCATACATGCGCCCAAAAGAGGTCTGTTGGGCCAACGCTGGTGAAGTCATAGGAAGATTTTTCCACGTCCAGGGGACGTTTTGCCGTTTTCGGGCGTTTCCGGGCCAGTCAAAAACCGCGGGATCACAAGGATCTTTGCCGCATGTCGGCGCGGGAATGCGTCGATTTGGAACTTTGGTGAAACGTCGTATAGAGTTTTTACTCGTTGGAACGCAGCCAAACGGAACGAAACATTCCGGGCGGATTGCGATTCTTTCATGTGGACATAGCTCAGCTGGTAGAGCGCGACCTTGCCAAGGTCGAGGTCGCGAGTTCGAACCTCGTTGTCCACTCGCATTTGAATCACCGGGTCGGCTTGCCGACCTAACCACAAGGTATTTTACCAAGTGGTTATGGTGGGGTGGCCGAGAGGCGAGGCACCGGCCTGCAAAGCCGTTTACGCGGGTTCGAATCCCGTCCCCACCTCGTAGGAACATTGCAAGCAGTATGGGCGATTGGCGCAGCGGTAGCGCGCTTCCCTGACACGGAAGAGGTCACTGGTTCGAACCCAGTATCGCCCACGAAGAATCCACACCTGGTGTGTTGGTTTTTCACGTGGACATAGCTCAGCTGGTAGAGCGCGACCTTGCCAAGGTCGAGGTCGCGAGTTCGAACCTCGTTGTCCACTCTGAAGATCGGGCCTCAATTCCTTTTCGAAGAGAGGCCTTGTTCTTTGTTCTTTTACCCCCGGGTAAGAACACGCAGCACCCGCATGAAAAGTTGGATTGCCATTTTGCAGATCGCGAATCCAAGCTATAGTTCAGGTGCAGCATCCCCCTTATGGGCGATTGGCGCAGCGGTAGCGCGCTTCCCTGACACGGAAGAGGTCACTGGTTCGAACCCAGTATCGCCCACGAAGAGTCTATACTTTAGGTATTGATTGTTCATGTGGACATAGCTCAGCTGGTAGAGCGCAACCTTGCCAAGGTTGAGGTCGCGAGTTCGAACCTCGTTGTCCACTCCAAATAGTAGATCGTGTGATTACTCCAATTCACACGATCTACTTGTTTAACGCCTCTTGTTCCAGACCCGGACCAAGGCGCGAATTACGGGCCCAGGCGCGAATTACGGGCCGAACAATCCCCCGGCGCCGTTGGGGGCTATAGGACAAAATGTGTGTCTGCCCCGGGTGTGTCACCCGGGGCTTTGCCATGTCAGGGCGTGGTTTAGCAGGGTCTGCCGGCCCATCCCTTCCTGGCCCAAAGCCCTTCCTCTGCGCTGTATCCCGTGCCCAGTGTTTCCGGCCCGACCCGTTCTTCCCGGTGCACTGCCTTGGGTGCCGGCTTCAGGTGTTCGGGACGGATGAGGGTGTGCGGCGCGGCAGAGTTTTCGGTGTGGGTGTACAGCCACCATTCGACGGCACGTTTGGCGTGGGCCGGCGGCATCCCACGGTGGTTGCGCAGCAGGGCGCGCAGGTGTGTGTTGACCCCGCCCTCGATCCTGTTGGTCGTCGGGTCGACACCGACGTCGCTGAGCTCCGGATGCAGGTACGTGAACAGGTGGCCGTTCTTGGCCAGGCGTTCCATCAGCCGGTAGGCCTTGCGCAGTCGGTCGTGGGTGTACCACCAGGCCTGGCCCGAACGGACACCGGCTGGCCGGAATCCCGTGGGCCCCTGCTGGTAGGTGCGTTGCTTGATCAGGTCCCCGTGCTCGGTGTTCCACTGGTTCAGCACCTGGACCCAGGCGGCGGCCTCCTCGGTGGTCTTGAGCCGCGTCAGGGCCAGGGAGATGCGGCGCAGGGCCCTCCCGGCATCGGTGCGCGGCCGCAGGGTCAGGTAGGTGCGCACGTTGCGCTGGACGTGGACGAGGCAGCGCTGGATCCGGGTCTCGGGCCAGGCCCGAGACAGGGCCGATGCCAGCCCCGAGCCGCCGTCGATGACCACCGCGCGCGGGGCGGGGATCAGTTCCATCAGGGCCAGCCAGGCTGCCGACTTTTCCGTGTCGCACCACTGCCAGCCGATGACGTGCCCGTTGGCGATCGCTATCAGGCAGCACCAGCCCCGGCCCAGGTAGATGCCGTCCATCTGGACCTGGCCGTGGATCTCGCCGGTCACCGCGACCGCGGGTTCGATGTTCCAGCACCACTGCGTGGAGCGGCGGAAGGTCCGCCCGCCACCGGGTCCGATCTCGGCCTGGGAATCCTTGCCCATCAGCCTGTGTGTGATCGACTATCTTCAGTCCGTTTGAGCCAGGGAATCCAGCCAAGTTGGTGGCCGGTTTCCAGCCAAAAGAGCGGTAAGAATCAGGCCAGTGATTTCATCTCGGAAAACGTCATTCCGGGGCTGGCTTGGAGATAGAGATCACCCGGTGGTTCGAGGCCCTGTCCAGAGTGTCAAAAGACATGGGCCCGCCACCCCCAGATAGGTTCCTTACGGCGCTGCTATTGACAGAGCGATTGCGCCGGAAGGGCTGGAAAGCAGATGACGGTACCCATGTCCGTACAAGAAAATATCAGAACATTGGATTCCCAAGGAATCTCGGGCCGGGAGATCGCCCGTCGGTTGGGAGTCAGCCGGGATGCGGTGGCGAAGTATGCCGACCAAAAGGATTTCTCCCCGGCACCGTCGGCCCCCAAGGCACGGCCAGGGGGCTCGGTGCTCACCGGGTTCGAGCACATCATCGAGGGCTGGCTGGTCGATGACCAGCGGCGGAACTACAAGCAGCGGCACACCGCCAAGCGCGTCTTTGACCGGCTGGTGGAGGAGAATTCCTACCCCGGTGCGTATTCACCGGTGCAACGGTTCGTACGCCGGTGGCGGGCGGCGAACCGGCAGGCCGGGGAGGGCTTCACCGAGCTTGTCTGGCCTGCCGGCACCGTGCAGGTCGACTTCGGCCAGGCCGAGGCCATCATCGCCGGGATCCGGCAGGTGGTGCACATCTTGTTGGTGACCTTCCCGTTCTCGAACATGCGCTTCGTGCAGGCGTACCGCGGCGAAACGGCAGAATGCGTGGCCCACGGGTTGCGGACGGTGTTCGAGCACATTGGGGCCGTGCCACGTCACATGGTGTTTGACAACGCCACGGGCATCGGGCGCCGGGTGGGAACCCGGGTCGTGGAGACGAAGTTGTTTGGCGCGTTCAAGCTCCACTACCGCTCGGAGTCACGCTATTGCAATCCTTACTCTGGCCACGAGAAGGGCAACGTGGAAAATGCGGTGGGGTTCCTGCGCCGCAACTTCATGGTCCCCGAGCCGGAGGCAGCCACTCTTCAGGG
>NZ_JAOYTG010000036.1:0-10775 GCF_025847175.2 Paeniglutamicibacter sp. ZC-3
CCAAGATCCTGGCCCTGCCCGGGCCGGCATGGATCAACCAACCAAGGGAAACCATCGAAAAAACAGCGGCCTAACGGCCGTCTAACTCACTTTGGTACCGCTTGACTTGAAAAATTCCGCAACACCGTGGAGATTCCAGGCGAGACGTCAACAGACGCCAGCAGAGCTGCCCTCCTTGCTGAATGATCCCGGACGGCTAGGCCGACCAGAGGTCTGCACTTGCATCCGTGCTACTGATGTGCGGGAGATCTCCGTCTCTGACCCGTAGTGCCCGATCACTTCTGATTGCAAGATTGTTCGTCTGGCAATCAGGAGTGAAAAGCAATGACCTCTACGAGGTTCCCTGCAAGCTGCATAAGACGGTGACAGCCAACATGCAACACGCAGAAAAATCTTTGAACGTCTGTGCTCGCCGCGGCCTCATGCAGTGCGAGCACCTGCGGCAAGTCTCATCTGCCATGGGCTCTGACAGACTCGCCTGATGTAATCGGCGGAAATGCAGAAGAAAAGAAGAGGAGCGGTCGAATCATGCCACGAATCAAATACTCGGGAAGAACCATGGATGGAAATTCTGGAACATGGTTGGTGTATTTTCAGACTTGGCAGATAAACCTAGAGGGTAGCCCATTCCACGTAGTTAGTATCTGGACCTATTTGCCAAGAGTGAGAATCGGATAATGCAACTGTTCTAAACCCCCAGGTCCCGGCCCGCACGTGGAAGTTCCTGCAAGAGGTCAACGGCGCTGACGGTGCCCTCGTGTGCCGCGAGGGCACCCGCGTGGGCGTGGATCAGTGCACCGGCAGCAGCAAGGTCCGTCAGGCGATGGCCAAGGGCCACTACGTCCTTGTTCGTGGGCGTGGCCGGGAGGTTGGCTGCGGCCAAGACCGTGCCCAGGATTCCGGTCAGCACGTCGCCGCTGCCGGCCGTCGCAAGGTCAGGCGTGGAAGCGTGCACGATCAGCGTGTAGCCGTCCGGAGCCGTGCAGATAGTTGACGCTCCCTTGAGCAAAACAACACTGTCGTAGGCAACAGCGGCCCAGCGGGCCCAGCGGATCGGGTCGGCGGCGATGTCCCGGGAACTGACGCGGACACCTGCTTTTGCCAACAGGGCGTGAAGTTCCCCGGCATGCGGGGTGAGGATGCGCAGCTGGTGGTGCTCGCCCGGTTCCAGCATGGAAAAGGCTCCGGCATCAATGACGCAGGGCGTGTTCGCCGCCAATATTTGCGCCAGGTGCTTGCGGGTTTCTTCGGTGTCGTCCAACCCCGGGCCGATGGCCCAGGCGCCAATGCGCGCTGCACCCTCGCGTTCGTTTCGACGGTTGCGTGCAAGCAGTGCCGTGAGTTCGGGGGTAGCCAAGGGAACGGACTCCGGAACCTGCGTAGTCAAGGCGGTTGCCACGGCATCCGGGACAAGGGTGCGCAGCAGTCCCAAACCGCTGGCTACTGCGGCGCGAGCCGTGAGCACCGCGGCACCCGGGTACTTCGCGGAGCCGGCCAATAGCCCCAGCACTCCGCGCTGGTACTTGTGGCGCCCGGCGGCCCTCCAGTCTCCGTCACGGCCCAGCAACAGCTCGAGGTCATCTCCCTGCACCACCCAAGCCTCGGGCTCGGGCAAGGCCGCGCCGAGTCCCAGATCCGTGACGCGAATGCTTCCCGAGACCAGATGGCCAGAGCCAACCACGAGCCCCGTCTTCAGCGCGCCGAAGCTCACTGTGCGGTCCGCCAGGATGACGCTGTCGACCGCAGCCCCGGTGTCGGAATCGACGCCGCTGGGCAAGTCGCAGGCCAGTACCGGAATGTCCCGGGGGATGGCTGGCAATTGAAGACCGGGACGTGCGCCGGTGCCGTAGCCGGCATCGATCAACAGGTCACAAGCCTCGAGCAGTTCGTCCAGGTCCGTCACGGGGGCCGTGCGCCCGCCGGCACGCGACAGGGCAGCCAATCCCTCTTGGTGGGCCTGGGAGGCCAAGAGCACCGCAGTAGCGTGAACCCCGCGCTTGGCCAGTGATGCCAAGGCAAAGAGTCCGTCTCCGCCATTGTTCCCCGGTCCGACCAGCGCCACGGCGCGCGATCCGTAAAGCCGCCCGGTATCTTCCTTGAGCATTACCACTGCCTGGTGGGCCAACGCGTCGGCCGCACGGCGCATCAATGTCAGGTCGTTGGCATCGCGTAGCAGCTTGGCTTCGGCATCTCGAACGTGGGTACCTGCGTAGACGGGGATCATTAGTTCAGAATACCCAACTCCGGAGGGGATTTGCCGCAGAATCGATGCGGTGGCGCAATGGCCCGAGCAAACATGTCGTTGGTGTGGACAATTGCCGGGGACCGGGCTAACGTTCGGCAACCACCATGGCCGTGGCCAGGTCGCCGTCGTGGCTCATGGACAGGTGCCAGTGCACCACGCCCTTTCGTTCGGCTGCCTCGGCGACGGAACCATCAAGCACCACATAGGGGTCGCCCGCGCCGTCCTTTTCAATCCAGCAATGCTGCCAGTTCATGCCCGCCGGGGCTCCGAGTGCTTTGGCAATGGCTTCCTTCGCGGCAAAGCGTGCGGCCAGCGACCGAACGTGCAGCTCGCGTTCCGCAGGCACGAAGAGGCGCTCGCGCAGGGCGGGGGTCCGCGCCAGCTGCGCCTTGAAACGCGAGACCTCAACAACGTCAACACCAATTCCCACGATCATGCCTTCGAGTTTATCTGGCGGGGCACCCAGTCAATGCCACGCGACTGCTCCCCGCCGAGGTTATGGAATGTGCACCCCTGTTCCGGAGAGGGGGGAAGCCGTAGGCTTCAAGGCACCGTGGGCAAGGAGCAGACGGAACCAAGGAGTCTGGCAATGACGACAAAAGATCGCGCAAGTGAAGTGGAACCGGCCGCAGTGACGCTGTTGCGGGACGGCTTCGGTCGGGTTCGAGAAGGCATCGAGCGGCTTCTGGAAGAAGCCGAACCACGGATGCTGCGCTTTAGGGCGAGCAGCCACACGAATTCGATGGCTTGGCTTCTCTGGCACCTGACTCGAATCCAGGACGACCACTTCACGTACCTGGCCAGGGCACTGGATGAGGGATCTGCGCCGGAGCAATGCTGGATTTCCCGGGGGTGGGTGTCGCGTTTCAACTTGCCCTATGCCCAGCTGGATACCGGTTTTGGGCACAGCAGTGACCAGGTCGCTGACTTTGGGATGTATGACGGCGAGTACCTGCTGGGTTACCACCGGGACGTGCATGAACAAACTATAGGTATCTTGGCCACTTTGCGTGAGTCTGACCTGTCGGCCGTTATTGACAGGCGCTGGAATCCGCCGGTCACGGCGGGGGTCAGGCTCATCAGCGTCCTCAACGAAACCGCCTCGCATCTGGGGCAGGCCGAATTCCTCAAGGGCATCTACGCCGACCAATCCGACTGAGGCAGCTTTCATTGCTTAAAACACCATCGGTGCCGGTATTTCCCCTTAGGGAAGCTCCGGCACCGATGGTGTGTGTGAAACCTCAGTAGGTCTAAGACCTACTCGACGGTGACCGACTTGGCCAGGTTGCGCGGCTGGTCGACATCCAGGCCCTTGGCCGAGGCCAATTCGCAGGCGAAGAGCTGCAGCGGCACGGTGGCCAGCAGCGGCATCAGCAGCACCGGGGTCTCCGGAAGGTAGAACACGAACTCGGCGTAGTCGCGAACCGCCTCGTCGCCTTCCTCGGCGATGACCAGGGTCTTGGCGCCGCGGGCGCGCACTTCCTGGATGTTGGAGACGACCTTGGAGTGCAGCGAATCGCGGCCGCGCGGCGAGGGGACAACCACGAAGACCGGCTTGCCCTCCTCGATCAACGCGATCGGGCCGTGCTTGAGCTCGCCTGCGGCGAAGCCCTCCGCATGGATGTAGGCGATTTCCTTGAGCTTCAGGGCGCCTTCCATGGCTACCGGGTAGCCAACATGGCGGCCCAGGAAGAGAACCGACTCGGTCTCCTGCATGGAACGGGCCAGCGACTTGATTTCGTCCGCGCGGTCCAGGACGTCCTGGATCTTGGCGGGGATCTTACCCAGGTCGGCAAGGATGTCCTTGATCTGTCCGGAGAACAGGTTGCCGCGCAACTGGGCCAGGTAGAGGCCGAGCAGGTAGGTGGCGGTGATCTGCGCGAGGAAGGCCTTGGTTGAGGCAACGGCGATTTCCGGTCCGGCGTGCGTGTACAGCACTGCATCGGATTCACGAGGGATGGTGGAGCCGTTGGTGTTGCAGATGGCCAGGGTCTTGGCGCCCTGTTCCTTGGCGTAGCGCACGGCCATGAGCGTATCCATGGTCTCGCCGGACTGCGAGATGGAAACGACCAGGGTGTTCTCGTTCACGATCGGGTCGCGGTAGCGGAACTCGTGGCTCAGCTCGACCTCGACCGGGATCCGGCACCAGTTCTCGATGGCGTACTTGGCCACGGATCCCGCGTAGGCGGAGGTTCCACAGGCCAGCACAACGATCTTGGTGACGGAAGCCAGTTCCTCGGGGGAGATGCGCAGTTCATCAAGGGTCAGGCGACCGAAGGCGTCCGAGCGGCCCAGCAGGGTGTCGGCCACCGCAGCGGGCTGGTCGAAGATTTCCTTCTCCATGAAGGAGCCGAAGCCGCCCTTTTCGGCGCTGGCGGCATCCCAGTCAACGTGGAATTCCTTGCCTTCGGCCGGGTTGCCGGAGAAGTCGGTGATGCTGTGGGAATCGGGGGTGATCGTGACGATCTGGTCCTGGCCGAGTTCCACCGCGCGGCGGGTGAAGTCGATGAAACCCGAAACGTCCGAGCCCAGGAAGTTTTCTCCGTCGCCCAGGCCCAGGACCAGGGGCGAGTTGCGGCGAGCCGCAACGACAACGCCGGGGTGCTCGGTGTGCACGGCCAGCAGGGTGAATGCACCCTCGAGTTGGCGGGCGGTCAGCTCCATCGAACGGGTGAGGTTTCCTTCGCCGGCACCGCGGTAGACCGAACCCAGCAGCGCGGCTGCGACCTCGGTGTCGGTCTCGGAAAGGAACTCGACGCCTTCGGCGACAAGCTTGGCCTTCAATTCGGCGAAGTTCTCGATGATGCCGTTGTGGATCATGGCGAGGTTGCCGTTATCGGCAAGGTGGGGGTGGGCATTTCCGTCAGTGGGGCCGCCGTGGGTCGCCCAGCGGGTGTGGCCGATTCCTGTCAGGGAGGCCGGCAGCGGGTCGGCTTCAAGGGAGTCCACGAGGTTGACGAGCTTTCCCGACTTCTTGCGCGAGTCAATGCCCGCGTCAGTGACCACGGCCAGTCCGGCCGAGTCATAGCCGCGATACTCCAGGCGTCGAAGGCCCTCAAGAATCACATCGAGCGCCCCGTGATCGGCTGCGCGTCCAGCATTACCTACGTATCCAACGATTCCACACATGCAAAAAAGATTACCGTGCCGCGCAGGTCCCTCGGTTCATTTGCGCTGTCGGCTGGTCTTAAAAATATGTGTGCATGCCCACGCGTCCAAACTATGGCCAAAAGGTGAAGTTTGGGAATACGGGGGGATTGTTGGCACAATTCAAGGCGTGAATGGACAGCGTACGGTCGACTACAGTGCTACACCCTTCGTCGAATTGGACCGCCAAACTTGGGCAAGACTGTCCAACGAACTCAAGCAACCACTGGATGAGGCGGACCTGCGTCGCCTCAGCGGCCTGGGCGAGCAGCTGAACCTCGCCGAGGTGCGTGAGGTCTATCTTCCGCTCTCTCGCCTTCTCAACCTCTATGTCCAGGGCTCGGCCTCGCTGCACCAGGCAACCAACACCTTCCTGGGGGAGAGCACCCGGCGCACTCCCTTTGTCATTGGCGTGGCCGGTTCCGTGGCCGTGGGGAAGTCCACGACCGCCCGAGTCTTGCAGGAATTGTTGCGTCGCTGGCCGGACACCCCCGATGTGCAGCTGATTACGACCGACGGCTTCCTATATCCAAACGTGGACTTGGAAAAACGCGGCATCATGCATCGCAAGGGCTTCCCGGAATCCTATGACCGTCGTCGCCTGTTGCGATTTGTTTCCGAAGTGAAGTCCGGCGCACCGGAAGTGCGCGCGCCCTGGTACTCGCACCTTACCTATGACATCGTGCCCGGCAAGGAAGTCGTGGTGCGCTCTCCCCAAGTGCTGATCGTGGAGGGGCTGAACGTGTTGCAGCCCGCCCGGGCACGCACGGACGGCACCGCCGGCCTGGCACTGAGCGATTTTTTTGATTTCTCCGTTTACGTTGACGCGAGAACATCCGATATCGAGGAGTGGTACATCCGCCGGTTCATGAAGCTGCGCTCCGGTGCGTTCTCGGACCCTGCTTCCTACTTCCACCGCTACGCATCGTTGAGCGACGAGGAAGCCAGGGAAACCGCGCACGGAATCTGGAAACGGATCAACGAGCCGAACCTCAGGGAAAACGTCATTCCCACGCGTGGCCGCGCACAGCTGGTGTTGAGCAAATCGGCGGACCATTCGATCCGCAGGATGCTGCTTCGCAAGATCTGATACCTAAATTCTTTGGGTGAACGTATCGAGAATTTCCCAAAAAGTTTCCGCGTCGTGCCTTTTGACCACCGTGATTATGTGTAAAGCTGGGCACATGCTCAAGGGATTCAAAGAATTTATCATGAAGGGCAATGTCGTTGACCTTGCCGTAGCCGTTGTCATCGGTGCTGCTTTTGGCGCCGTAGTCACAGCATTGGTTGAGTTCATTCTCATGCCATTGATCGCAGCATTGGTCGGATCGCCGAACTTCGATAACTTCCTGGTTATCACGCTCGGTGCCGGTGTGGCCATCAAGATCGGTGCGTTCCTGACCGTTCTGGTGAACTTCATCCTCATTGCTGCAGCCATTTACTTCTTCGTCGTGGTGCCGATGAAGCACCTCGAGGAACGGCGCCAGGCTCGCCTTGGCGTTGAAGAACCCGCCGAAGAGCTCGATCCGCAGCTTGCGCTGCTGGCCGAGATCCGCGACGAGCTCCGCACCAACCGGACCCTGTAAATCCACTGCGGACCCTTTCGGTCCGCCCATCACGAAGCACCGGTGACCCGATCCCATGATCAGGCCACCGGTGCTTCGCCGTTTCCGCCACAGTACGGCAGGAGTGGTGGCGTAGGTGGCGTTGGTGGCGTGGCCTTGAGCGGGCGCCAAGGGGAAAGTGGGATGATGGATGGGTGAGTGCACAATCAACCGAACAGACCGAAAAGCCGACCCACGCCCAGGATGAGACAACGACGTCCACTTGGGAACGGCGGGCCATCATCGATCTGGCCAACATCCGTGAAAACGTCAAGCGAGTCGCCGAGCTCGTGGCGCCTGCCGAGGTCATGGCAGTCGTCAAGGCCGACGGCTACGGACACGGCGCGGTGCCCGTGGGACGCGCGGCGGTGCAGGCCGGAGCCACATGGCTGGGATGCGCTCATGTCACCGAGGCTCTCAAATTGCGCGAGGCGGGGCTGGAAGTTCAGTTGATGGCGTGGTTGCATACCGAAGGGACCCCCTTCGAGGCAGCCATCGCGGCAAATATTGACTTGGCTGTATCCGGTTGGGAATTGGAACATGTGGCCCGGGCGGCACAGGCTGCCGCGCAGCCCGCACGCGTGCACCTCAAAATCGATACCGGCCTTGGCCGCAACGGCTGCACACCCGATCTATGGGAACAGCTGTTGGGGCGGGCCGCCAGCTTCCAGGATGAAGGCCTGATGCGCGTGGTGGGTGTCTTCTCCCACCTGGCGGTGGCCGACGAACCCGAACGCCCGGAAACCGACGAGCAGTTGGAAGCCTTCAACCAGGCGGTGGCCCTAGCCGAGGACGCCGGGTTTGACCTTGAGGTCCGGCACATTGCCAACACCCCGGCAATCCTGACGCGTCCCGACGCGCATTACGACATGGTCAGGCTTGGACTGGGCCTGTACGGGCTCAGCCCCTTCGCCGGCGAAGAACCGGCACGGTACGGGCTGCGCCCGGCAATGACCTTGGTCAGCCGGATCGCGAACGTGAAGAAGGTGCCGGCTGGGCAGGGCGTCGGTTACGGATTGCGGTACCACACGGACAGGGAAACCTATCTGGGCCTGGTTCCCATGGGATACGCAGATGGCATTCCGCGTTCTGCCTCCAACGCACCGGTGAGCATCAACGGGAGGACGTATCTGGTGCGGGGGACCATTGCCATGGACCAATTCGTGGTGGACCTGGGCCCGAATATCGACGTTGCCGAAATCCTGGGTTCCGAGGTCATTCTCTTTGGCGAGGGGGGCCCGAGTGCGACCGATTGGGCAGACGCAGCCGGGACCATCAACTACGAAATCGTCACCCGTATCTCACCCCGCGTTCCGCGCCGGTTGGTGGAAGGCACTTGGGGAGAATCCGGTGAATGAGGCATCGATTGCGGCCGAGCTCGAGATAGGCAATATTGCCGAGACCCGCGACTTCGCGCATCGGCTCGGAGAGATCATGCGCGCCGGGGATCTGGTGATCCTCACCGGCGAGCTCGGTGCAGGTAAGACCACCTTCACCCAAGGATTAGGTCTGGGACTGGGGGTGCGCGAGGGAATCATCTCGCCCACCTTCGTGATTTCCCGCATCCACCCTGCATTGGGCCATGGCCCGGATCTGGTGCATGTTGATGCCTATCGGCTGGACAATGCTGCCGAACTAGATGACTTGGATCTGGAGGCAAGCATGGGCCAATCCGTCACGGTGGTGGAGTGGGGTGCAGGCAAGGTGGAACAACTCAGCGACTCCAGGCTTGAAATAGTGCTGTTGCGCCCGGGATCGGCTGAAATCCATGAGGACTTGGTCTTCGACTTCAACGAGGGCGAAGATGACGAGCCGCGCACCATCCGGATCGCGGCCTTTGGCCCGCGCTGGGAGAACGATCCCGGACTTGCCGCGCTACTCACCGACTTCGAACGCTAGAACAACAGGGGAATTGCACACATGCTTCTATTGGCCATTGACACTTCGGCGAACGCCTCCGCAGCCTTGCTGGAATCAGAGGGCAACACGGTAAAGGTGTTGGGCTCCTTCACCTCGAACGTGGGCAACGACCACTCCGAGGTATTGGCCCCCGCCATTGAGTCCTTGCTCGAGCAGACTGGCGATCGGACACCGGAGGCCATCGCCGTCGGTGTTGGACCAGGCCCCTTCACAGGGCTGCGTGTGGGGCTGGCCACCGCCCGCACCCTGGGCTTCGTATGGGGAATCCCGGTCCACGGGGTGATGAGCCTGGACGCCATTGCCCTGGACGCAGTGGTAAATGAGCCGACAGACAACTTCACCGTTGCCATCGATGCGCGGCGCAAGGAACTCTACTGGGCGCGCTACGACAAGACCGGGGTTCTGCTTGAAGGACCGCACGTGACCGTAGCCGAGGAACTTCCTGCTGGTCCTGTCTATGGGGCCGGCGGAGGACTTTATGCCGATCGCCTGACAACCGTGGGAGCGGATGCCGTCCCCGGATTCGAGCACGCCCACCCCGGAGCGGTGTCACTGGGAACCCGTGCCGTCCGCGCCCTGGCCGCCGGCGAACCGCTGTTGGGGACCGAACCGCTCTACCTGCGCGAGTCCGATGCCAAGGTCCCCGCTGTCATGAAGGGAAAGCTGCTGTGAACGCGCACGACGCATTTCCTCCTCCCGCGGGCCTGGAGACCAGAGCCATGATCATGGAGGATGTGGCAGAGGTCTGGGAAATGGAAAAGGCACTTTTCCCGACCGACGCCTGGCCGCAGGATATGTTTGTCGGCGAGCTGGAGCAGACAGAAACCCGGCATTATTGGGTGGTGCAGGATGCAGGGAAGATCGTTGCCTATTGCGGACTGATGTGCGTCCTGCCGCTGGCCGATGTGCAGACCATTGCCGTGGCCCCGGAGTATGAGGGCCGGGGGATCGGCACGCATCTCTTGCGCTTGATGATCGATACGGCGATCGAGCGCAGCGCCACTGACCTTTTGTTGGAAGTTCGTGCCGACAATCCCCGCGCACGTGGCCTTTACGAGCGACACGGCTTCGACGCCATCCATCGCCGGGCGCGGTACTACCGCGACGGTGTCGACGCGGTGATCATGCGCAAGGTTCTTATCCTGGCCAATTGAGGAAATAAACCAAGTACGCCAGAAGGTACCGAAGTTGCCCAGTTGATCTCGGTGACGGGAGAGGGCAGTGTGCTTATCGTCGCGAAAACCCACAGTGAGATCCTGAAGGCAGCACTGTGCGTGCCGCCCCCTGCCTACTCCTACGTGGTCTTTACTGCCAGTGACCGGCTGTTCCCCGTCAACGCGGAGATGACCGATCCCGTGCTCCCTGGGTGGCATTCTCGTCGCTGGGTATAGGCCGCTGACTCCAGACTGAGTTCTTCCCGCTAAGCGTGACTATTGTGAACGAGGGCAGAAGTTCAGAGTTCTCCATAAAAACCGCCATCCACATGGTTAGCGTTCCGCCCGGCTTATCTTCCCGCCCGACACCATCCCTGGCTCCGGTCATGCCATCGTCGCGGCCCTTTAGAGAGTCTCACCGTCACCGCGCTGGGCGGCAAGAGGATGATTTCCCATTGTGCGTACGCAGTACACGCCTCTGAGCAACCGCGCGATGAGCCGGGCCTCATGGGGCGTAGGTGTTCAGACCCAACTCAAAGGCCCCCGTGTTCCATGTCCGTCCACACAGGGGTCCACGAAGTTACGACTAGATGATTAAGTCCTAATCATTTCAGTGGTCGTAGGCGGTGAGGGAGCGTTTGCGGGGTGCGTTGGTTTTCCAGTTGTGCCAGATTCCTGCCGCGAGGGCCAGGAGCTTTGACGCGA
>NZ_JAOYTG010000037.1:0-8078 GCF_025847175.2 Paeniglutamicibacter sp. ZC-3
GATGTTGGGTCGGCGCGATACTTCGCGGACCAGCGCGCCAGTGTCCGCAGCGGCACCCCCGACTCGGCGGCGATGCGAGTCCAAGGGGCGCCGCCATCATGTTGGCCCAGCAAGGCGAGTTTCTCCGAAACGCTTCGCGGGGCCATCATCGATCACATGCTCTTGATCGAGCCGGCGTCTTGTCCGAGGTGGCGGTAGAGCGTCGCCCGGCTCCACCCGACCAGGCGTGCCGCGTCCTCGGCGGTGCGTCCCCTCAACCGGGCATCCTTCGCGATCGCGAGCTTGTCGGCGATCACCGCAGGGTCCGAGAGCGGCCGGCCGAAACGAGTGCCGCCTTTCCGTGCGGCGGCGATCCCGGCATTGACGCGCTCCACGATCAGCTCGCGCTCATACTCGGCCAGGGAGGCCAGCAGGTTCAGCATCATGCGCCCGGTCGAGGTGGCCGGGTCGATCCCGTCGGAAATGGAGCGGACATTCACGCCGCGTTCACGCAACAGGTTCACGGTGTTCAGCACATCGACCAGGGACCGGCCGAGCCGGTCGACCCGCCAGACCACCACGGTGTCCCCGGCCTCGGCATACTCCAAGAGCTTCTTCATTCCCGGTCGCTCGATCGCGGACCTGCTTCCGGAGGTGACGTCGGCAAACACGTCCCGCTTTTGCACCCCGTCCTTGAGAAGCGCGTCGAGCTGCAACTGCGCATCCTGGCTCGAAGTGCTCACCCGCGTGTATCCCAAATGTCTCACCTGGCCATTTTGGCTCAAAAACCCCTGGATGCCAACCGCGTAAGACGTTTTACGGTAAGACGACTTTCTGGGGCAAATCGCCTCCCGGGACTTCAAGGAGGCCGATCGTCAAAATAGGCGCGGTTCTGGTGTCTCGAAAAGCTTTAGCTTTTCAAGACATTCAAACGCGTCTATTTCGTTCAGGAACCCTCACACGGCTTCCGCGAGGCGGATTGTCTCGGAACTGTGGGCGAGCTCAGCATGGCCATGCGCCGGGTTATCCCCGAGGGGTCCCTTCTGAGCGGAAGTGGACCTGGACCTGGACCTGGACGAGCCCCACACTGTCCGGCCTCTAATGACCAACGAAATCCGTGAGGATCCGATCAACTAGAGCAGGGACTTGAGGAAGGCGGCGTCCTGGGGGTCGAGCATGCCGGCGAAGCGGGTGAGGCAGCGCCGGCGGTCGTTGGTCTCTCCCAGCGTGCGCACCATGTGCGCGGCGGAGAACTGGCACCCGGTGAGCGTGGCACGGTAGGACCATACGCCGCCGATGAGTTCGCGTTCCGCCAGCGCCTTGTCCACCAGGTGGCCCAAGACGGTGGCGACGGTCGTGTATGCGGGTTTCTGGCCTCCCGGCGCCGTGAGCTCCTGCACCATGCCCCGCGTGGTGTGTGCCTGGCGGGTCTTCCAAAGCACGTCCAAAACACGCCGTTCCAGTGCCCCTACTGGGGGCGCCTCCCGGGGCTTGAAGGGTAGTTCGCCGGTGTCTTCAATGGAGGTCGTCATGAATCCATCCTTTCCCGCTCAGCGGCCTGGCGACCGGGTATCGCGCATTGCTGCTGCCCAGACAGTCGGAACACCAGTGCAAGAACAGTCAGCACCATGGCCAGTGCCGCCAGCCAAGGCTGCAACGGCGCGAAATAGGTCATGGCTCCGGAATATCCCAGCGCCAACAGGGCGATCTTGTTGCAGACCGGGCAGCCGATCGCGAACCAGGCCAGTAGACCGCCGGCCATCCCCCAGCGGGAGGTGCGGTCGGTTGGTTCCGCGGTCCCTGGGGTTGCCGGGGCCGCTGGCCGGATGTAGCTGGCGGCCAGCAGGCCGGTCAGGACGGAGGTGGCCAACCAGACGGGGTAGTTCCACGGCACCGGCGGGATGTCCCGGCTGAAGACGTCGTTGGGGATTAGCACCGTGGCGAAACCCAGCAGCAGCGCCATGGCCAGTGCCGAGGCCACTGCCACCGCCCATTGCCGGGAACCCCACCAGCGCAACGCCGCGCCGGCCAGCGGCAGGCGGCGGCGGAAATCGATCAGCAAGCGTTGCGTGCGGCTCATTGTTCCTCCGTGTGCTTGATGTGTGATCCGTCCCGAGAGCGTCCCCGCTTGCCCTTCGGACCGCTTGTCTACTATAAAGAATAGTAGACCTACTATGCAGCATAGTAGCCAATCGAGCCGAAGGCAGCGAAACCGTGCAGCAAATCCCCGAGAACCGCAAGCCCGCACCGGAGCGGGGGGACAAGCCTGGAACACGGCGCAAGGTTCCGTGGCTGTGGGTCGCACCCATTCCCGTGGCCCTGGCCATCGGCCTGCTCATCGGCGCGCAGCTGCCCGTCGGTGACCGGGCGCCGGGCCCGGAAGCGTCGTCCGCCGCAGTCCAAAATCCCGGCTCACAGACCCCCGGGCAGGACACCGACCCACCGGCACCCGCATTTCCCGATGTGGCGCGACTGGAGGCACAGGATCCCACTGCGCTGGGTGATGTGGATGCCCCGGTGGTCATGGTCGCCTTCACCGACTTCCAGTGCCCATACTGCGCGAAGTGGACGGAGGGCACCCTGCCCGAACTGATCACCAAGTACGTCGACCAGGGGAAGTTGCGCATTGAATGGCGTGACCTTGACCTGTTCGGCGACGCCTCCCTGACCGCCGCTCACGCCGCACAGGCCGCGGCCATGCAGGGAAGCTACGTGCCCTTCCATACGCGCATGGCCGAAGGCGGCACCATCGCCCCCGGATCCGCCTACAGCGCGAAGAGCCTCAGGGCCACCGCCGAGGACCTGGGCCTGGACGGGGAGCAGTTCCTGGCCGACATGGACAGCAAACAGGCCAAGGATGCGGTGAAGCGCAACCTAGACGAGGCCCAGGAGCTGGCCGTCATGAGCACCCCGGTATTCCTGATCAACCAGATGCCGTTCGTCGGCGCGCAGCCCCTGGAGAACTTCGTGGCCGCCATTGACGCCGAATTGCAGCAGGCCGAAGCAGGCCAGCAGTAGTGGAAGCCGGACTGGTCTTCGCCTTTGCCGGCGGTGTGCTCGGACTCTTCAGCCCGTGCAACGCCATGCTGCTGCCCGCGTTCTTCGCCCATGCCGCGACCTCCGGGCACCGGCTGCGGGTACTGGGGATCGCGTTCCTAGCCGGCATGCTGGCCACGCTGGTCCCATTGGGCCTGGGCATCGGATGGCTCGGCGGCGTCCTGGTCATCGACCGCCGCCTCCTGCTGGTCGCTGCCGCCTGGGTCATCGTCGCCCTGGGACTCATCCAGATCTTGGGCGGCGGCTTCGACCTGTCCCGCCTGCTACCCTTGCGTACCCGGCGCCGACGCGCCGCGGCAGGCTCGCCGTGGGGGGCGGTGTTGCTTGGGACGGTGGCCGGCGTTGCGGGGTTCTGCACCGGACCGGTGCTGGGGGCAATCCTGACCCTCATCCTGGCCAACGGCAGCGCACTGGGCGGGGGCATGCTGCTGGCCAGCTACGCGCTGGGTATGGTGCTGCCGGTGCTCGGCGTGGCCGCGGCCATGCGCCGCGCCGGCACCTTCCGAACCGGATGGCTGCGCGGACGCACCGTGACTGTGGGCCGGTTCCGCTTCCACACCAACGCGCTGCTGGCAGGAACCGTAACAATCACCGTCGGGATCCTCATGCTCACCACCGGGGGGCTACTCACCATGCCCGACCTGCTCTCCGCTGGCCTGATGGACCGGATCTCCGACGCGGCGTCCCGGATCGATGCCGTGCTCCCGGACTGGGCATGGCCTTCCATGCTGGGAGCGCTGCTATTGGCCTGGTGGATCGGGCTTGTACGCCGAACCCTGCGCACCAAGGACGCGGCCGTGGCCCCTGAATCACTCGAGGAGGCAATCCTTGGGGATAATACCGGGGTTCCCGCGAAGGCCCGACCATGACCTGGCGGTTGCTGCTGCACCTAGCCGGACCGGGCACCGAACCATTCCCGGATGTGGCCACGGCCCTGCAGGTGGCCCGCAATGCGCACGAACGGATGTCCGACACCATCGTGGAAGTCATCGTGCAGGGCCCGTCGGTGTCCCAGTTGGCCGCGGACGGGAAGCACGCCCCCGACATTGCGGCCCTACACGGCATCCCCGGCATTTGCATTACCGCATGCGCGAACAGTCTGCATGCAGCCGGATTGGCCCCGGATGCGCTGGTCGAGGGTGTCGCGGTCGTCCCCGCGGCCATCGCGCATCTGGCCCAACGCCAGCACGACGGCGCTGCATATGTCCGCCTCTGACCCGAGCTTGGCGCACTGCTCCCGTGCAAAAAGACCGTGCCAGTGACCTTCACCAACCAGGGGAGAACCTAGGAGCCTGCTTTTTCGGAGATTTCCTTCAGCGCCGCCTGAAGGCGGCCATCGGCATCGTTGGCGACCTCGCGTGTCGCGTCACCCGGGCTGAGTTGGACCATGGTTTGCGGGTCGATGGCCTCAATGGTGGTTTCCTTGGCATCGGGGGCGCGACGCACCACGACGTTGCACGGGAGCAGCGCGCCCAACTGTGGTTCGGCGGCGATGCCGCGCTGGGCCAATTGCGGGTTGCAGGCCCCGAGGATGATGTAGTTCCCCACGGCGTCCCCGGCTTCCTGGCCCAGCTTCCGGGCGAAGGTCTCCTTCACGTCAATCTCCGTCAGCACGCCGAATCCCTGTTCCGCCAAGGCGCCGCGGGTCCGGTCGACGGCGTCTTGCCATGACAGCGCGACGGTGATGGCGTGGGTGTACGTCATGGTGTTTCCCCTTGGGTTGTCGTGCGGAGGCCGGCCAGGGCGGCTGCGGGTCCCGCCACGGCGGGACTCTCGGTTCCGTGCCCATGCTACGTGTTGGGCCGATCGCGCGGAAGCATTGCCAAGGTATCGCCGGCATGGAAGGGCGGTGAAAGCCGTTGGTGCGTTTCATACATGCGGACCGCGACAACCAGGGACGCGGCTGCGCTGAGGGCGGCGGCCATCCAAATGGCCGCGTGCAGCCCCATGAGGTCGGCGACGATCCCGCCGGCGATGGCACCGACGGCATATCCGAGGTCGCGCCAGACCCGGTAGACCCCCACCGCGCGTCCCCTCCAAGCGGGATGGGCGACGTCGCCCACGGCGGCCAGCAGCGTGGGGTAGACCATGGCGGTTCCCGCTCCGAGCAATACGGTTCCCGAGGCCCAGGCACCAAAGCCGTCCCCGAGCGCGATGATCGCCAGGGCTCCGGCCTGGACCAACATGCCGGTGGTGATGAGGTGTTTGCGTCCGATCCGGTCCGAGAGAGCACCGGTCGCCATTTGGCCGATGCCCCAGACCCCGGGATACAGGGCGAAAAGCAGGCCGATCTGGCCCATGCTGAGATCCGCGGTGGCGAACAGGAGGGGGAACAGGCCCCAGGAGAGTCCGAAGTTCAGGTTGTTCACCAGGCCGGCCAAGCTCGCCGAGGACAAGGCCGGTTCCCGGAAGCTGGTCAGGGAAAAGATTTGGCCGTTGGCTAGGTTGGCGTCCAGGCCATGCCGGGCGGAGGCGCCCCGGGCGGCCATGTTTCCGGCATCCAGGAGGGCATGTGGGTGGGTCTCCCGGACGAAAAGGCCCGACAGCAGCAGTGCCAAGGCGGTGTAGGCGATTCCCAAGAGGAAGGGCGCCGGACGCAGCCCGTACTGTTCGGCGAGGTATCCGGCCAGCAGGGACGTGGCGGCCACGGCACCGTAGCCAGCGGCCTCGTTCAGTCCCATGGCCAGGCCGCGCTGGGCCGGGCCTACCAGATCGATCTTCATGATGACGGTGGTCGACCAGGTCAGGCCCTGGTTGATGCCCAGCAGAACGTTCGCGGCGACGACCCAGCTCCAGTCCGGGGCGAAAATGAGCATGAGCGGCACCGGGATGGCGAAGAGCCACCCGGCCAGCAGCACGGGCTTGCGTCCGTAGCGGTCCGAGAGGGTCCCGGCGAACCAGTTGGAGGTCGCCTTGGCGATCCCGAAGGCCGCCACGTAGGCGAAGAGGAACGTGTATCCGCTCAGGCCGAACTCCGCGTGGGCCAGCAGCGGAAGGACGGTTTGCTGTTGCCCGACCATCCCGCCGACGAGTGCGTTGACCGCGACGAGCAGGGTGAACTGCGCCGCGTTGGCGCGCAAACCCAAGATGGGGAGCGCCCTGGTGGTGGACTGCTTCATGCTCGGTCTCCTGGTGTGCTGGGGCTGAAAGGCCGGACGGCGATGAGCCGGCGGTTAGTGGGCTTCGGTTGCCGTGGTGGTGGCGGGTGAACCCAGGGACTTGCGTCGCAGGGGGCATGCGGGGATGGCAAACCAGCACAGGGCCGCGGCCGCGGCGATTGCGGTGGCCGCGAGGCCCAGGATGAGGTTGGCGGGGGAGGGTAGTTCCTGGACGAGGACGAAGACGCCCATGGCCAGGACGAAGAAGCCAAAGCCCTTGCGCAGGGCCGCTTCGGGGATGCGTCCGGCCAGGCGTGCGCCGAGGAAGGAGCCGAGGATCGCGGCGGCTGTGACTCCGCCGACAAGTGTCCAGTCCAGGGTGACGGTGGTGAGGTAGCCGCCGAGTCCGGCGAAGGACTTCATGGCGATAACCACCAGCGAGGTGCCGACGGCGACGGGCATCGACAGGCCGCCAAGCAGGGCGAGTGCCGGAACGACGAGGAAGCCGCCGCCGGCACCGACGAGCCCGGTGACCAAGCCGACGACCAGGCCCTCGATGATGACCTTGGGCACCGGCAGATCCCCCTGGTGGGGTGCGCCTGCGGGGTTCTTACGGCCGCGGATCATGGCCAGGGAGGTGGCGACCATCATGAGGGCGAAGGCGATCATGAGGATCGTTCCGGGGATGTGTCCGCCCAAGAGGCCGCCGCCGAAGGCCCCTGCCATGCCGGCGGCGCCGAAGACGAGTCCGGTGCGCCATTGCACGCGCTTCTTGCGGGCATGAGTCACGGCGCTGACCGCGGAGGTCGCGCCGACGACGAAGAGCGAGGCGGCGATGGCTTCCTTGGGGTTCATGCCGGCGACGTAGGTGAGGATCGGGACGGTGAGGATGGACCCGCCCCCGCCGAGCAGGCCGAGGGAGATCCCGATCAGCACCGAGAGCAGGAGGGTGAGTGCGAGGGTGAGGGTCATGGAGGTGGCCTTGTCTGGGAAGGAAGGGCAGGGGACGCGGGTGGGGTTGGCGCCGGGGTATGGCTTTAGGTGACGGGCAGGCCGGCACGTTGCCAGGCGGTCATGCCGCCGGCCATGGTGTCGGCGGTGAATCCGGCGCCGGTGAGGGCGTCGGCGACGCGGGCGCTGCGGTTGCCGCTGCGGCAGATGACGATGACGGGGCGGGTCCGGTCGATCTCCCCCAGGCGGGTGTTGAGCTCTCCCATGGGGATGTGGATGGCGCCGGGGATCATTCCCTCGGCGACTTCGAAGTCTTCGCGGACGTCAAGGACCTGGTCCGTGGCACGTCGCTGGTCGGTGTCGGTGATGGTGATTTCGGGCATGGTCTGCTCCTTCGGGGGCGTGTTCAAGCGGTATGTGGGTGCTTTCCGGGCCCGGATCAACGCGACCCGGGCCCGGAAACCGGGAGGAATCCGGTTGGCGGCGGGCCAACCGGGGGAGCTAGGACTTCTTGGGCGGAAGCTGGGCGAGGACCGATGCACGGGTCGGTTCGTTGCCGGTCTTGTTCCACGGCATCTTGGCCAGGGCCTTGCCCATGGCGCAGGTGTTGGTGGCCGCGGAGAAGGTCAGGCCCGCGCCGATGGCACCGGCGACGGTGCGCAGCTGCGGGGAGAGGAACTTCCCACCCACCAGCCCGGCCACCACGAGGGAACCGGCGGCCATGCGCACCTGGCGTTCCAGGTCCCAGCGCTTGGAACCCTCGACGGTCCCGCCACCGGCCTGCTTGTAAGCGGGGACGCCGCCGGACAGGACATGGGCGTTGCCGAATCCGACTGCCGCGAGGTGTGTCTTGGCTTCGGTGGCGCGCACGCCGGATTGGCAGACCAGCACCACCTTGGTGTCGAGTTTCGAGGCGAGTTCCTCGGTGTGTTCTGCCAGCAACGGGAGGGGGACGTTGTAGGAGCCCTTGATATGCAGGGATTCGAATTCGGC
>NZ_JAOYTG010000038.1:0-7424 GCF_025847175.2 Paeniglutamicibacter sp. ZC-3
GTCGACTCGATCCCCGCCATCTACGGGCTCACCGACCAGGCCTACATCGTCTTCACGGCGAACGTCTTTGCCTTGATGGGGCTACGCCAGCTGTTCTTTCTCATCGGCGGCTTGCTGGAGCGACTGGTCTACCTCTCCCAAGGCCTTGCCGTCATCCTGGCGTTCATTGGCGTGAAGCTCGTCTTCCACGCACTGCACGTCAATGAGCTTGCCTTCATCAACGGCGGGCAGCCGCTCCTGTGGATCCCCGAAATCCCGATCTCCTTCTCCCTGCTCTTTATTGCCGCCACGATCACCGTGGCCACCGTCGCGAGCCTGCTCAAGACCCGCAATCAAAAACGTCCCAGTTCACCCGCACCGAGCGACCCCTCCACCACGAAGGATTACTCCAAATGAGCATGTTCTCCAAACTCACCGACCTCGCCCTGAAAGCCCTGGAAAAGTCCGGTACGACGAATCAGCCCAAGAACGTCGGCCAGAAAGACTGGCGTGCGATCGTCCGCACTGCAGCAGATACCCTCACCGGGGACGGACAAGCCACCGGAGCTCCTGCTGGCCGCCGGCCAGCTTCCCCCGAGACGTATCGTGCACAGCCGCACCGCTCCGATTCGCGTGTTCCATCCGGAGAGATCAGCAACGCCGACCGGGCGGCCATCGCGCGCTACGATTACCTCCTGGAAACCGCCAATCCGCACCAGATAGAGCAAATGCACCGCGAAGCCTTCGAACGCCTGACCCCGGCCCAGCGGGATCAAATCCAGCAGCGGATACGCACGGAACTTCCCACCGAGGACCATCCCCGAACCTCGGGTGCCGATGACCTGGCGCGAACCGCGGCCCGCGCGGAGGCCGGGCGGCCGGGTTTCTTGCGGGGCATGCTCGCCCGCGCCGGGAGTAACGGTTCACGACCGGGCGGCGGCATCGGCCGCGGTGTGATGGTCGGAGGCGCCGCGGCAGGGGCAGGGCTGCTGGCAGGAGGTGTTCTCACCGCGGTCGCGGGCGGAGCGGTGGCCAGTTCGCTGGCCGGCCCGCTCCTGGAACAGGCATCAGCCATGGGGATTGACTTCGAGGCCTTGGGCAACGGCCTAGATCTCGAGGACCTGACCGGAGGGATGGGAGAGTTCACGGCCAACGCCGGTGAAACCGTCTCGGGTCTTGGCGAGCAGTTCAACGATGTCGGATCCAATTTCTCCGTGCCGGGAATTGATGACCTCTTCGGTCGCTGAGCCGAGGCCAATTCGTCGGCAGTGGGCACTACATGCCCGTTCATCCCGGCAATCATCTCCGCGGATGATGCGAGGCCGGATCGACGATGTCGAGGTGCGCTGGAAGGATCACGCCGTCTAGCACGACCAGCGTGCAGCGCTTGTAGAGTGCGTTGCCTTACTCAGGTATCCTCGGCGCCCCAGCGCCCCAGCGCCCCAGCGCGACAATCGCCTCGCGCAAGGCGAGCCCGCGTTCGGTCAACGCGTAGGCCCGGGTGTTGTGCCGGAGGGGCAGGCGGAACAGCACGTCGGCCGCTTCAAGCTCCCGCAGGCGGATGGCGAGCATGTTCGTCGGCACCCCGAGGTCGCGCTGCAGGTCACCGTAGCGCTGCGGCCCGTCGAGCAGCCGCTCCACAATGAGCAGGGCCCACCGTGCTCCGAGGACATCGAGGGCCGCGGCGAGGGCGCTCACGCGGTCGGATCGGCGTCCGGCTTCATCCAGAACGGGGAGTAGTGGTAGCCGTCGGGGTCGTCGAACTGGCGCTGGTACATGAAGGGGTAGTCGTCGATCTCACCGATCCGGCCGCCGGCGGCGCCGGCGCGCTTGGTGAGTTCGTCAACCGCTTCGCGGCTGCCGAGGTCGAACGAGACCGTGACCTTTGAGGGTGTGTCGGGCCCGCCGATCAGCTCCTCGACGCCGCCGACGCCCGCATACATTTCGCGGCTGCCGAGCATGACGTATTGCTCGGCCGCGATCGCGAAGCACGAAACGTTGTGATCGGAAATTTCCGCGTTGAGGGTCCAGCCGAGGGCGGTGTAGAAGGCGGTGGCACGCTCGACGCTCTCGACCGGGCAGGTGATAAAGAGGCTCATGCGGCCCATACTTGCAAAATACAAGTGCAACGTCAAGGCTCCACCCGCCCACTCCTTCAACATTGGTTGAGCCTAGACTTCTTCGCCCACAAGCACGTCGCTCTCCGGTCGCCGGATTCATGGGGTGGCGTAGCCGGAATTTCCATACGTGATCATTCCGAAAGGGGAACCTCCTACGGGACATATTCTCAAGAGTCCGGTAGGGAGCGGATGAGGCCCATGGCTCTCCATACTCAATAGCAGAAGAACCACGGGCCTCTCGGGTATGACGGCTAGTGTCCTGCTCCTAGCTTTCCGCCCATGCGTTCGCGCATTTTGAGGCTGGCCGCGTTCAGGCCCTCGATTTCGACAGTCTTGCCGTACTTCGCGTATTTGGCGGTGATGGCATCCAGGGAGGCGATGGTGGAGGCGTCCCAGAGGTGGGAGTTGTACATGTCGATGACGACGCGATCAGGGTCCTCGACGTAGTTGAACTGGGTGTAGAGGTCGTTGGACGAGGCGAAGAAGAGTTCGCCGTTGACTTCGTACTTGGCGATCTTTACCCCGAAGTGTTCCTCGATGCGTCGTTCCACGGTGACCAGGTGGGCGACTCTGTTGGCGAAGAGGACCATGGCGGTGAGCACCCCGACGCCGACGCCAATGGCCAGGTTGTGCGTGGCTACGGTGAAGACGACGGTGATGACCATGACGGTGGTTTCACTCTTGGGCATCATGCGCAGGGTGGAGGGCTTGATGCTGTGCCAGTCGAACGTGGCCACGGACACGAAGATCATCACGGCCACCAGCGCGGCCATCGGGATCAGCGCCACGATGTCGCCGAGCGCGACGACCAGGATGAGCAGGAAAACTCCGGCCAGGAAGGTGGAGATGCGGGTCCTGGCACCGGAAGCCTTGACGTTGATCATGGTCTGCCCGATCATCGCGCAACCGCCCATGCCGCCGAAGAATCCGGTGATGATGTTCGCCGCCCCCTGGCCCCAGGATTCTCGGGTCTTGTTGGAGCGGGTGTCGGTAACGTCATCGACAAGCTTGGCGGTCATCAGGGATTCAAGCAGGCCCACGAAGGCCATGGCCAGGGCATAAGGGAAGAGGACCTGCAGGGTCTCGAAATTCAGCGGCACGTTCGGCAGGAACAGGGCCGGCAGGCTCTCGGGCATCTCACCCTTGTCCCCGACGGTGGGGACCGCCAGGGATGCGACAACCGCAATGAGGGTCAGAACGACGATGGCAACCAGGGGCGCGGGGACCACGGTGGTGAGCTTGGGCAGGCCGAAGACGATCAGCAGACCCAGGATGGTGAGCGGGTAGACCAGCCAGGGGACGCCGAGCAGTTCCGGGACCTGGGACATGAAGATCAGGATCGCCAGGGCGTTGACGAAGCCGACCATGACCTGGCGGGGAATGAAACGCATCAACTTGGCCACGCCCAGCAGGGCCAGGATGACCTGGAAGATTCCGGCGAGGATGACGGCGGCAATGAAGTAGTCCACGCCGTGGCTTTTCACCAGCGGGGCGATGACCAGGGCAATGGCGCCAGTCGCCGCAGAAATCATGGCCGGACGCCCGCCGAGGAAAGCGATCGAGACGGCCATGGTGAAGGACGCGAACAACCCGATGCGCGGGTCCACACCGGCGATGATGGAGAAGGCAATGGCCTCGGGGATCAGGGCCAGGGCCACGACAAGTCCGGCCAGGACCTCGGTCTTGAGCAGGCGCGGGGATTTGAGGGTGCGGAGAACGGATTGCCGTTCTTCCGGGGTCAGGATCGGGTGTCCTGCCGTGGTTTTCGTGGCCATTGATGGCTCCGTTCAAGGGAAATTGGCGCTCTTGTGCGCTCGGGTACATGAAATGATGTGGGGTCGGTGCGTCCTTGTTTTGCGCTGGTTGGCTGCGGCGAGGAATGGCCGCGGCGACGCACCGAACGAAACTAACTCTACCCTAACGGGAGGGTAGAGTTGGAAGCCGAGGAAACAGGAGAACCCATGACTGACACCCCAACCCCAGCCGCCGATGCGCGGACCATGCACATCGGGGACCTGGCCGAGGCCACGGGCCTGTCCCAGCGAACCATCCGCCACTACGACGAGGTGGGCCTGCTCCCGGCAACCACGCGCAGTGAGGGCGGATTCCGGATCTACACCGATTCCGACCTGCAGCGCATGTTGGTGATTCGTTCCATGAAGCCATTGGGATTCACCCTGGAAGAAATGGGTGAACTGCTGGACACCGTTGACACCCTGGCCGCCGATGCAACCGATGCGAAGGCCCGGGCCAAGCTGGCGGAATTCATTGACCAGGCCAACACGAAGCGCGCCAAGCTCGCCCTGAATCTCAGCCGGGCTGATTCGTTCATTCAAGACCTACAGGGCAAATAGTTCCCTCGCAGGCTACGGCCCAGCGCGGGGAACCAATCGTTCATTGAAGATCGGAGCAGTCTCACGGTCCCGTAAGGGGTATGTTCGGAATGAAATTTTGGAACGTCCCGTAAGACGGTGGGGCTACCGGAACGCAGCCCTGGCTGACTTGGCCTTACGAAGTTTCTTGGATTCACAGGAAAGTCGACCGTCCCGCAACCCCCGTCCGGTGATCCGTTCCGGTGACGGGGCGTGAAACGGAACGCTGTCAGGGGTCGGATTCGCGGTCCTATGCGGCGGTGCCGGCCGCTGCTGGTGCGGGCGGGTCTATCGCGACTTTAGAAGCTTCGCACCGTCGGGCCGCAGCTCCCCGGTGGGGGAGACATGGCGGTAGAGGGTTTGGCGGGTGATGCCAAGTTCCGCACACAGGGCTCCGACCTTCGTGTCCTTGTGCCCCATGGCGGCCATGGCCAAGCGGATCTTGGCCGGGGTCATCTTGTAGGGCCGTCCGCCGGTGCGGCCGCGGGCGCGGGCCGAGGCCAATCCGGCGACGGTGCGTTCGGAGATCAGCGCGCGTTCGAACTCGGCCAGCGCGGCGAAGATCCCGAAGACGAGCTTGCCCGAGGCGGTGGTGGTGTCGATGGCCGCGCCCTCGCCGGTGAGGACCTTGAGCCCGATCCCGCGCTCGGTGAGGTCGTGGACGGTATTCACCAGGTGGCGCAGGTCCCTGCCCAACCGGTCCAGCTTCCATACCAGCAAGGTGTCACCGGAACGCATGGCCTTCAGGCAGGCGGCCAGTTGGGGGCGGTCGTCCTTCTTGCCCGAGGCGTGGTCCTCGTAGAGGTTCGACGCCTCGACCCCGGCTGCCAGCAGCGCGTCGCGCTGCAGGTCGGTGCTTTGGGACCCGTCGGCTTTGGACACCCGCATGTAGCCGATCAGCATGGCTGGAACCCCTTGTCATTTATACGGCCGTTTACGTGACACCGGATCACGAAAAGCATGCATATCCGCAAAGTGTCACTTTACCTGTTACTTATTCTAGGTCATGCAAAGATAGGTCAAACATGAATATGTGACAGGGACGGGGCAATCCGAGAAAAGTGTTGATTCCAGCGCACTGCAAGTCGGGCCGGCTCGTTCAAGTGTCGCGGTGAACCATTGGCTCACGGGACACTTTTGTCCGCCTACACAACGACATAGTTCAAAGGTCATCTGGTCCACAACAAACGGATCACTCTCGGGGGAGGACGTCGAACGGACCATCACCTCGGACATAGGAACCTGATACAACCTATCAAGTACTTGCCCATGGTTCGATAGTCTTGAGCCATGACCAGGACGTTGATAACCCAGATTGCGGCACTAGTCGCATTGATAGCGAGCATCATGCTCGCTAATGATTTAAATAATCTTTTTGCTACTCCTTGGAAAGTAGTTTTGGGCAGCATTGCCGTTCTGTCCGCAATTTCTTTGGCTATTGTGGAGATTTTGGGGACTTACAAGTCTCAACCACGTCGCTTTAAAGGTCCCAAACGAGATGCCAAAATTCTGAAATACATGATTAAATTGCTAAAACCAGAGTCCCAATGCGTGATCTCTTCAAACGATCTAAGCTGGGTGGATACGGTTGCTGAGAAGGTGCTTGAGAAGAAAGCAAAAAACAATTCACTCACACTTTTAATGCCAGTAGAGAATGATATCAGCATAAGATTGGCATCCAAAGGAGCCAAGGTATATTACTACGGCGATGATCAATTTAAATTCACAAGCCGTTTTACTTTGTTCGATCTTGACGGAACGGGTCCCTGGGTCGCAATCGGTCATCGCACAGAAGAAGTGCACACGATTCGGAAGATTAGCTCTAAAGACGACCCGGCCATTCATCTCGTTAACGATCTATATCGCTTGATGGCGCGGCACACCGTGGCTGCGTCGTCCGAATGAATGAAGAGATCAGATTCCTGGCAGAGAAAAGTCAAGCTGCCATTACACACGAATGGGACTTAATTGCGCCCGAAAGAGATGCGCAAATTGCATCCGACCACGATGCATCTTTCAGCCGTGTACTTGAACCATGGGTGCTCAGTCGACTTGGAGAAGCCAAATCAGTCATAGACGTAGGATGCGGGACGGGACGCCTCACCTCTAAGCTGCAAGGACCAGACAGGCAAGTAATAGGGCTTGATCCAAGTGCTTCAAGTATCGAGATCGCGCGGTCACACGATGTTCAAAGTGACTATATAGTTGCCACCGTCGAGGAGTGGACGACGAAAAATCCTGATGCGAGATGCGATTTGGTTGTCGCAAGCATGGTCTTAATGGATGCTCTACAAATCGATGAGGTCTTTACAGCGCTTGCGCGCCTAAGCCAACGTGGACGACTACTGGTTACCTTTACACATCCAGCTTTCTGGCCTGTGTACTGGGGGTACGCGACTCATCCGAACTTCAACTACTCAGATGAAATCCTCGTCGAAGCGCCGTTCAAGACTGCCTCATTTGAGTATTCGCTATCGACAACTCATGTGCATCGACCGCTCGGCCGGTATATAGAAGCACTTCAAAACAGTGGATTAGAAATTTCTTGTTTTGAGGAACTTCGTGGCCCTGAGGCGCCGGAAGTTTTCCCATTTCCGAGGTTCATTGGCATTGAGGCGGTGCCACGTGATGTTTGAATTTTTCTGGGCGCTGCGCTTCAGTCCCTTTTCTGCGAAGACGCCGACTGAGTTCGTATCCAAGCTGCACCAATCTTCAGTGCTGATTAAAAATGGCCTGACATCGAGCCCAATACTGATTTGTTAGGTTCTAGGTTAAGAAGTCGGCTTTGGGGTGTGAATCGCAACGGTAAGTGGCGTGTTTTTCGCGGCGCTTAGTGGCCGATGAGTAGGGCTCGCCGTGCAGTGTCGACAATCTCGGGGGTGAGTCCGGCGAGGGCGTTGACCGTTTGGACGCGTTCGATCTGGGTGGTCAGCCGGTCGACGAGGCGGAAGTT
>NZ_JAOYTG010000039.1:0-1876 GCF_025847175.2 Paeniglutamicibacter sp. ZC-3
CGTGTTGGTTGTGTCTGTATTTTTTTACGGAGAGTTTGATCCTGGCTCAGGATGAACGCTGGCGGCGTGCTTAACACATGCAAGTCGAACGATGACTTTTGTGCTTGCACAGAATGATTAGTGGCGAACGGGTGAGTAACACGTGAGTAACCTGCCCCTGACTCTGGGATAAGCCTGGGAAACTGGGTCTAATACCGGATATGCACCGTGGACCGCATGGTTTTTGGTGGAAAGATTTTTTGGTCAGGGATGGACTCGCGGCCTATCAGCTTGTTGGTGAGGTAATGGCTCACCAAGGCGACGACGGGTAGCCGGCCTGAGAGGGTGACCGGCCACACTGGGACTGAGACACGGCCCAGACTCCTACGGGAGGCAGCAGTGGGGAATATTGCACAATGGGCGAAAGCCTGATGCAGCGACGCCGCGTGAGGGATGACGGCCTTCGGGTTGTAAACCTCTTTCAGTAGGGAAGAAGCGAAAGTGACGGTACCTGCAGAAGAAGCGCCGGCTAACTACGTGCCAGCAGCCGCGGTAATACGTAGGGCGCAAGCGTTATCCGGAATTATTGGGCGTAAAGAGCTCGTAGGCGGTTTGTCGCGTCTATCGTGAAAGTCCGAGGCTCAACCTCGGATCTGCGGTGGGTACGGGCAGACTAGAGTGATGTAGGGGAGACTGGAATTCCTGGTGTAGCGGTGAAATGCGCAGATATCAGGAGGAACACCGATGGCGAAGGCAGGTCTCTGGGCATTAACTGACGCTGAGGAGCGAAAGCATGGGGAGCGAACAGGATTAGATACCCTGGTAGTCCATGCCGTAAACGTTGGGCACTAGGTGTGGGGGACATTCCACGTTTTCCGCGCCGTAGCTAACGCATTAAGTGCCCCGCCTGGGGAGTACGGCCGCAAGGCTAAAACTCAAAGGAATTGACGGGGGCCCGCACAAGCGGCGGAGCATGCGGATTAATTCGATGCAACGCGAAGAACCTTACCAAGGCTTGACATGTGCCAGACCGCCGTGGAAACACGGTTTCCCCTTTGGGGCTGGTTCACAGGTGGTGCATGGTTGTCGTCAGCTCGTGTCGTGAGATGTTGGGTTAAGTCCCGCAACGAGCGCAACCCTCGTTCCATGTTGCCAGCGCGTAAAGGCGGGGACTCATGGGAGACTGCCGGGGTCAACTCGGAGGAAGGTGGGGACGACGTCAAATCATCATGCCCCTTATGTCTTGGGCTTCACGCATGCTACAATGGCCGGTACAATGGGTTGCGATACTGTGAGGTGGAGCTAATCCCAAAAAGCCGGTCTCAGTTCGGATTGGGGTCTGCAACTCGACCCCATGAAGTCGGAGTCGCTAGTAATCGCAGATCAGCAACGCTGCGGTGAATACGTTCCCGGGCCTTGTACACACCGCCCGTCAAGTCACGAAAGTTGGTAACACCCGAAGCCGGTGGCCTAACCCCTTGTGGGAGGGAGCCGTCGAAGGTGGGACCGGCGATTGGGACTAAGTCGTAACAAGGTAGCCGTACCGGAAGGTGCGGCTGGATCACCTCCTTTCTAAGGAGCAACTAGCACCAGGCAGCGAATCCACAGTGGTTTGTTTGCGGGTGTTCAGTGCTGCTCGCATCCATCACTTGTGTTGATGGGCGAGTGCTCAAGGGTGGAATATCAACAAATAATGGCCGTCCATCGTTGGTGGGTGGTTTTCTAGTACGCTTCCGGGATTCGTTCCGGTGGTTGGAACGGGAGCCGCCGGCGAACGCGGATGGTCTTTTGGCACACTGTTGGGTCCTGGAATAACAGGCCCCGGTCCGGTTTCGGGTTGGGTTCTTGTTTTTTCTGGATTGTCCCGCGCATGGCCTAAGCCGCACGAGCCTCCCTT
>NZ_JAOYTG010000040.1:0-1970 GCF_025847175.2 Paeniglutamicibacter sp. ZC-3
TGGGGGTGTGTTGGTGGTGGGTGTGACGGGGTTGTTGTTTGGGAACTGTATAGTGGACGCGAGCATCTTGTGAGGCAAGGGATTTTTTCCTTGTCTTGCATAGCAATTTCTTATGAATTATTGAACCTGGTGAACGCACTTTCGGGTGTGTTTTTCTTGGTTCTTTCGATTGTAATAATATATAGCTCATGTAAATTTTTGATCATGTTTGTGGTCAAGTTTTTAAGGGCGCACGGTGGATGCCTTGGCATTGGGAGCCGAAGAAGGACGTGGGAATCTGCGATAAGCCTGGTGGAGTCGATAACCGGACGTTGAGACCAGGATTTCCGAATGGGGAAACCCCGTACGGTGTCATGCCGTATGACCCGCAGCTGAACACATAGGCTGTGTGGAGGGAACGCGGGGAAGTGAAACATCTCAGTACCCGCAGGAAGAGAAAACAATAGTGATTCCGTTAGTAGTGGCGAGCGAACGCGGATGGGGCTAAACCGAGCCATGTGTGATAGCCGGCGGGCGTTGCATGGTCGGGGTTGTGGGACTTTCCATATCAGTTCTGCCGGACTGGTGAAGTGAGGTGCGGGCGCATAGGCGAATCGGCTTGAATGCCGGACCGTAGAGGGTGAGAGTCCCGTAGTGCGAATGCGTGCCGCCGCTTTGTGAGAGTATCCCAAGTAGGACGGGGCCCGAGAAATCCCGTTTGAATCTGCCAGGACCACCTGGTAAGCCTAAATACTACCCAATGACCGATAGCGGACAAGTACCGTGAGGGAATGGTGAAAAGTACCCCGGGAGGGGAGTGAAATAGTACCTGAAACCGTGCGCTTACAATCCGTTGGAGCCTCCTTGTTGGGGTGACAGCGTGCCTTTTGAAGAATGAGCCTGCGAGTTAGTGTTACGTCGCGAGGTTAACCCGTGTGGGGAAGCCGTAGCGAAAGCGAGTCTGAATAGGGCGAGTGAGTGGCGTGATCTAGACCCGAAGCGAAGTGATCTACCCATGGCCAGGTTGAAGCGCGTGTAAGAGCGCGTGGAGGACCGAACCCACTTCAGTTGAAAATGGAGGGGATGAGCTGTGGGTAGGGGTGAAAGGCCAATCAAACTTCGTGATAGCTGGTTCTCCCCGAAATGCATTTAGGTGCAGCGTTGCGTGTTTCTTACCGGAGGTAGAGCTACTGGATGGCTAATGGGCCCTACAAGGTTACTGACGTCAGCCAAACTCCGAATGCCGGTAAGTGAGAGCGCAGCAGTGAGACTGTGGGGGATAAGCTTCATAGTCGAGAGGGAAACAGCCCAGAACGCCAACTAAGGCCCCTAAGCGTGTGCTAAGTGGAAAAGGATGTGGAGTTGCGAAGACAACCAGGAGGTTGGCTTAGAAGCAGCCACCCTTGAAAGAGTGCGTAATAGCTCACTGGTCAAGTGATTCCGCGCCGACAATGTAGCGGGGCTCAAGCACACCGCCGAAGTTGCGTCATTCACATATTTGGCAGGCCTTCGTGGTCCAGCCGTGTGGATGGGTAGGGGAGCGTCGTGTGGGCAGTGAAGTCGCGGTGTAAACCAGCGGTGGAGCCCACACGAGTGAGAATGCAGGCATGAGTAGCGAATGACGGGTGAGAAACCCGTCCGCCGAATGATCAAGGGTTCCAGGGTCAAGCTAATCTGCCCTGGGTAAGTCGGGACCTAAGGCGAGGCCGACAGGCGTAGTCGATGGACAACGGGTTGATATTCCCGTACCGGTGAAAAACCGCCCATACCGAACTGGTGATGCTAACCGCCCCAACCACCCACCTCAAGGCCTTCGGGCCTTGTATCGGGTGTGCGGCGCGGGACCCGAACCAGGGAGGTAAGCGTATTAACAGGTGTGACGCAGGAAGGTAGCCGAGCCAGGCAATGGAATTGACCTGGTCCAAGGATGTAGGGCGAGTCGTAGGCAAATCCGCGACTCACATAGCCTGAGACCCGATAGGCGCCCCCCT
>NZ_JAOYTG010000041.1:0-1454 GCF_025847175.2 Paeniglutamicibacter sp. ZC-3
CCTTTTGGGGGGTGATTCGGTGATCCTATGCTGCCAAGAAAAGCATCGACGCGAGGTTTTAGCCGCCCGTACCCCAAACCGACACAGGTGATCAGGTAGAGAATACTAAGGCGATCGAGAGAATCATGGTTAAGGAACTCGGCAAAATGCCCCCGTAACTTCGGGAGAAGGGGGGCCTGCCCCGTGATGAGGATTTACTCCTCGGAGCGGGTGTGGGCCGCAGAGACCAGGGGGAAGCGACTGTTTACTAAAAACACAGGTCCGTGCGAAGTCGCAAGACGATGTATACGGACTGACTCCTGCCCGGTGCTGGAAGGTTAAGAGGACCGGTTAGCTCTTTGGAGCGAAGCTGAGAATTTAAGCCCCAGTAAACGGCGGTGGTAACTATAACCATCCTAAGGTAGCGAAATTCCTTGTCGGGTAAGTTCCGACCTGCACGAATGGAGTAACGACTTCCCCGCTGTCTCAACCATGAACTCGGCGAAATTGCACTACGAGTAAAGATGCTCGTTACGCGCAGCAGGACGGAAAGACCCCGAGACCTTTACTATAGTTTGGTATTGGTGTTCGGTGCAGCTTGTGTAGGATAGGTGGGAGACTGTGAAGCCCGGACGCTAGTTCGGGTGGAGTCATCGTTGAAATACCACTCTGGCTGTACCGGTCACCTAACTTCGGCCCATGATCTGGGTCAGGGACAGTGCCTGATGGGTAGTTTAACTGGGGCGGTTGCCTCCTAAAGAGTAACGGAGGCGCCCAAAGGTTCCCTCAGCCTGGTTGGCAATCAGGTGTCGAGTGTAAGTGCACAAGGGAGCTTGACTGTGAGAGCGACAGCTCGAGCAGGGACGAAAGTCGGGACTAGTGATCCGGCGGCACGTTGTGGAACGGCCGTCGCTCAACGGATAAAAGGTACCTCGGGGATAACAGGCTGATCTTGCCCAAGAGTCCATATCGACGGCATGGTTTGGCACCTCGATGTCGGCTCGTCGCATCCTGGGGCTGGAGTAGGTCCCAAGGGTTGGGCTGTTCGCCCATTAAAGCGGTACGCGAGCTGGGTTTAGAACGTCGTGAGACAGTTCGGTCCCTATCCGCTGCGCGCGCAGGAAATTTGAGAAGAGCTGTCCTTAGTACGAGAGGACCGGGACGGACGAACCTCTGGTGTGTCAGTTGTACTGCCAAGTGCACCGCTGATTAGCTACGTTCGGAAGGGATAACCGCTGAAAGCATCTAAGCGGGAAGCCCACTTCGAGATGAGATTTCCATACACTTTTGAGTGTGAGAGGCCCCCAGCCAGACCACTGGGTTGATAGGCAGGATGTGGAAGCGAGGACTAAAGACTCGTGAAGCTGACCTGTACTAATAGGCCGACAACTTAAACCACAAACACCACACCACCCCCCCGCGGGTGGTTGGCAAGAAACGCTGCGTCCACTATACGGTCCCGAAACAACAAACCC
>NZ_JAOYTG010000042.1:0-4978 GCF_025847175.2 Paeniglutamicibacter sp. ZC-3
TCCGAGTAAATTTCATGATCGTAGCTGAGTCGGGCCGATGACAGAGCGATGCGGTAGTCGTCCTCCGATACCTGGCACCTGAGCGGTGTGCCCTCTTCAAGGTAGTGGGGAAGGGCGAGGTCAAGCCCCAGGTAGTGGTGTAGCGCAGTGTCCTTCGATTGTGATGGTTAGGCGCTGAGTTGAAGGACGGTGTCGGCGATCACCTCAGTTCCGGTGTCGGAGACGAGGCAGAGCCGGGATCTAGCGAGGATGTCGAGTCCGAGGTAGCGGCGGCCCTCGGCCCATTCGTCGGTCTGCTCAGCAAGAACAGCCCCGACGAGTCGGATGATCGCGTCGCGGTTTGGGAAGATGCCGACGCTGTCGGTGCGGCGACGGATCTCCCGGTTCAGCCTCTCGTTCGGGTTGTTTGACCAGATCTGTTGCCAAAGCCCCTCGGGGAACTGGGTGAAGGCGAGGATGTCGGCTCTGGCGGCGTCGAGGTGCTCATACGCGTCGGGGAGCTTTCCGTTGACATAGTCCAGGAGACGGTCGAACTGCGCGTTCACGGCCGCGGCGTCGGGCTGGTCGTAGACCGAATGGAGCATCGCCTTCACTGCCGGCCACATGCTCTTCGGCGTCACCGACATGAGGTTCGCGGCGTAGTGCGTGCGGCAACGCTGCCAAGACGCGCCGGGCAGGTTCGCGGCGATCGCTTCCACGAGCCCTTGGTGCGCGTCACTGGTGACGAGGCGAACGCCAGTCAGCCCGCGGGCGACGAGATCAGCGAAGAAACTGTTCCAGGCCGCTCCGGTCTCACTGGTCGCGACCCGCAACCCGAGGACCTCCCGCCGCCCGTCAGCGTTGACGCCAGTGGCGACCAGGACGACGGCATTGATCACCCGGCCGCCCTCGCGGACCTTCATCGTCAGCGCGTCAGCGGCGACGAACGTGAACGGACCCGCGTCGCCAAGTGGCCGGTGACGGAACTGTTCGACGTGCTCGTCGAGCTCGGCGGCCATGCGAGAGACTTGCGACTTCGACAACGAGTGAATGCCGAGGGTCTTGACGAGTTTGTCCATCCGGCGGGTGCTCACTCCGGCGAGGTAGCAGTCGGCCACAACGGTGATCAGCGCGGACTCGGCGCGCTTGCGTCGTTCCATGAGCCACTCTGGGAAATAGGTGCCCTGGCGGAGCTTCGGGATCGCAACATCGATGGTGCCGACGCGGGTGTCGAGGTCGCGGTGCCGGTAGCCGTTGCGCTGCGTGACACGGTCGGGGCTGGGTTTGCCCCATTCGGCACCGACGACGGCGTCTGCGTCGGCGGACAGGAGCGCGTTGATCATGGTTTGCAAGAGATCTCGCATCAGATCTGGCGACGCGTCGCCGAGGGCCTTGACAGTGGTGCCTCGAAGGCCGAACCTAAAGCATGGGGAACCGCCGGGTATCGCGAGGCCACGGATGAACGGGCTGGACGATGCACAGCGCGAGTGGACGGGCCGTGGAATGAGCACCTGTGGCGGAGGCAACTGGTTTTGGCGCGGATGGCTGAACATGGTCCAGGCCGGACCTTCGTTGTTCCAAGGCCACCGCATCGTCAAGAACCTGCCTGGCCTTCAAGGGGCGATTGGTCCCAACAACGGCTTTGTTGACGTGCACGGAACCGGCGGGGAACCCTGTCGTCTGCTGGTCATCGGGGAATCCACCGTTGCCGGGACCGGTGCCCCCACGCACGCACTCGCGCTGACCGGTCAGCTGGCCGTGGGGCTCTCGGACCGGCGTCGTCTGCCGGTGGCCTGGGAAGCCCAGGGCGCCAACGGTGCCACCTTGGAACGCATCGTCAGCGAACTTCTGGAGCTGGTTCGGCAACCTGACCCGGACGTCGTGGTGTTGGTTGCCGGTGCAAATGACGCCATGGCCGGGAGAAGTTCCGCACACTGGCGCCGGGACCTGCGCAGGGTCCTGGAGGTCTTCATGGATTCGGGCAGGCACCGGGAAATCGTCGTCGCGGGAGTGCCGCCCTTCAGGTATTTTCCGGCGCTGCCGGTGCCGTTGAACGCATTTCTTGAACGCCGGGCCGGCCGCCTGGACGCGGCGTCGGCGCAGGTATGTGCCGAATTGGGCTTGGCCTTTGTGTCTTTCGCCGACGATCCGCCGCTGGGGGAGGCCTTCTTTGCCGCCGACCGCTTCCATCCCTCGGTGGCCGGCTATGGGCACTGGGCTGCTTTTCTGCTCGATGCGCTGAATGGGCCCCGTCCGGAAGACACCTTGCCATGAGCCTCGCCACCGAAGACAGCGGAGGCCCGTTTCCGCCCGAGGGGGGGTGGAAACGGGCCTCCGCTGATTCGAAGCCGGTTTAGTAGGCCTTGACGCGCTGTTCCACGATCAGGTGGATCAGTGCGAACTGGCCCTTCTCGTCGATGGCCGTCAGGGCGGCCTCAAGTGCAGCCGGGATGTCGCTGTCGTTTTCGACCCGCACACCGAATCCGCCAAAGGCCTGGGCCATGAGAGCGAAGTCCGGGTTCTTGAGCTGGGTGCCCGAGATGCGTTCGGGGTAGTGGCGTTCCTGGTGCGTGCGGATGGTTCCGTACTCCTGGTTGTCCATCACGATGACCAGCGGGGTGGCACCGTACTGCGCGGCGGTGGCCAGCTCTTGGCCGTTCATCAGGAACTCCCCGTCGCCCGCAATGGTGACCACGCGGCGGCCCGGGAAGTTCAGCGATGCGGCAATGGCCGAGGGCACCGAGTAGCCCATGGATCCGTTGCGTGCCGAAATCATCGAGGCGTATTCCTCGGTGGGGAAGTAGCGGTGTGCCCAGTTGGTGTGCTCGCCGGCGCCAAGGGTGATCATGGCGTCCTGCGGCAAGCCCGCCACCAGGTTGGCCATCATGGTGTCCATGCGGGCAGGGCCTGCGGACGGCGTGGCGGCGGGCAACGCTGCAAAATTTTCCTGCTCGGCCCGCATGCGATCGGTGAAGGACTTCCATTCCGGCTTGCCGGCGAAGTCCATCATGACCAGGTCCCGGACGAAGACATCGGGCTTGGACACGATCTGGTGCGACACCGGGCCCGAGCGGCCGCGCAGGGACGGGTCGATGGTGACCAGGAAGTTCTTCTTGGTCCAGTCCTGGCGCACCAGGAAGCCATCGGTGATCACGTCGCCAGGGACGGTGCCGACGAAGATCAGGAGGTCGGTTTCCTCGAGCAGGTCATAGGTGGGCTTGGGACGTCCGTAGCCGATGGGCCCGACGTAGGACGGGGAGCTGAAGGGAATGTTGCCCTCGCAGCGCCATTCAACGGCGGCCGGCAGGTGGTGCTCTTCCAGCCAAGCGGTCAGGGCGGTGGAACCCTCCTGGGTCCAGTCGTTGCCGCCGAGCACGAACAGCGGCTTGGAGGATTCCTCTAGTGCCGACTTGAGTTCTTTCCAGTCGGTCACCGTCATGCCTCCGGTGGCCACCGGGATGACCGGGTGCAGGGTGGGCTCGACCATTTCACGGATGATGTCCTCGGGAAGCCCGACAACCACTGGACCGGGACGACCGCTCATGGCGGCGAACATGGCTTCGGCGACGATCTCCGAGGCCCGCTCTGCGTGGTCAAGGACCATGACGCGCTTGGCGCCGGTGTCGAACCAGCCCTTGATGTCGAATTCCTGGAAGGCTTCGCGGTCACGGTGGGCAAAGGGGATCAGGCCAACGAAGAGCACCATCGGTGTGGAGTCCTGCCAGGCGGTGTGCAGGCCAACATGTGCGTTGGCGGCACCGGGTCCGCGGGTGACCATGGCGATGCCCGGACGCTGGTGCATCTTGCCGTCGGCCTCGGCCATGTATGCGGCGCCGCCTTCGTGGCGGCAGACGACGGTTTCAATGGGGGAGTGGTGCAGTCCGTCCAGTACATCAAGGTAGCTTTCCCCGGGGATCACATAGGTGCGTTCCACGCCGTGGGCGACCAGGGTGTCGACAATGATGTGCCCGGCCGACTTCTTGTTCGTGGCCTGGGCATCGGGGAGTGCTTCTAGTGTTTGGGCGCTCATGGCAGTTACTCCTTGTGGTCACCGTGGCATACGGGACTAATGTTGCTAAGCGGGCACGTCTTTGTGCCGCGCCGTGGTCGAACGAGATCTCAAGTTTCAGCAAATGTACATGATGTCCGCCACTTGCCCGAAGAATGCAACGAAACGCATCTGTCACATTGGGTTGTTGATCACAATGACTTGTTTTTCGCCCAATCCCCGGCGGCATGCTTCGCGTTGGGTTCGATGGGCGGAGCCGGCCGAACCCGGACTTGATCCACTGGGCCTAAGGTAGGTGCATGAGCCCGAAACCCGATTCCCATTCGACAGCCTTCCTGCGGCCGTGGACAGACTCGGAAGAGGACATTGAATCGATCTTGGCGGCGTTTGGGGTCGACGACATGGCGGCCCAGTCGGGGGAACCGGTGAATTCCGCAGCGGCGGCCCGGAGGTGGGTGGCGCCGTGGATCGACTGCGAGAACGATCAGGTGCTGGCATTCGCCATCGACGTGAACGGCCTGGCGGTGGGACATGTCATGGCTACGGCCATTGACCGCCGCCACGAGACGGCGTGGATCTCCTATTGGGTCGCTTCCGAGGCGCGTGGCGCCGGATTGGCATCGCGCGCCACAGCCGCAATGGCCGTGCACTGTTTTGGAACCCTTGGCCTCTTTCGGCTCGAGTTGGCCTACAGGATGAACAACCCGGCTTCGGCTGCGGTGGCCAGGAACGCCGGGTTCAAGGTGGAGGGCCTGGAGCGGGCGAAATTGCTGTACCTCGACGAATTCGGCAGGCCGGAGCGCTTCGATGTCCAGACGTGCGCCAGGCTGCTCACCGACGACCCCGCGCCTGCGATGCCGCTGCAGATCCGCGCCTAGATGAGTCAGTCCTAATTGACGCTTGGAACGAGACAGGGTCCGGGAACTTGTTCCCGGACCCTGTTAATCGCTGGCGGAGAGTGCTAAGTCTCGTATGTGAACCCAAAACTGA
>NZ_JAOYTG010000043.1:0-3967 GCF_025847175.2 Paeniglutamicibacter sp. ZC-3
CCCAGGTGCCGTCACCGGCGTAGCGGCGGTGGCGCTTCCACACGGTCTTCCACGGCCCAAAGTGCTCGGGCAGGTCACGCCACGGGATGCCTGCCCGGTAGCGGTAGATGATGCCCTCGGTCATCAGCCGGTGGTCGTTGAAGGGACGTCCCGCCTTGCCCGTGGAATCGGGCATCAACGGGGCGATCAGCTCCCACTGGGCATCGGAGAGAACGGTGTAACGGGATTTCACCCGTTAATTCTGCCAAACCCAGTTATATGGGGATTAAGAGACACGCCCCAGCACCCTAGACCTAACAAAGTACTACGCGCTGGCCATCATTCTTGCCGTGCAGTTGGTCTTCATCATTCTCTTCGCCGCGGTGGTTGTCTTCCGCATGTTGGGCAAGGACTACGACGCCGCAACCATGGTTGCCGGCTTCATCGGCCACGGCATGGGCGCGGCCCCCGACGCGCTGGCCAATATGGATGCATTCAACTTCCAGGTTCGGTGTGCGCTCCGAACATGCGTTCCTGATTGTGCCGCTTGCTGGTGCGGTGCTCATCGCCCTGGTGGGGTTGCCCTGGATCGCGTGGTGCATGAACATGGTTGGCTAAACCAACTAAGGAACTACCAGCAAGTACTGTGGTCCCGCACATCGATTCGATGTGCGGGACCGCAGTCAATTAAGCAATTTGCACTGTTGGCTGCGAGTCATCCACGGTGTGACAATCCCAGCGGCGCTCGCTCCCAATCACGCGGTCAACGTGCCACTGGAATGTGTGAATCGCAGTTCTGTCGTAGACGAGAGGGTTACAGGCCTAACTCCCTACGGGGCGGAGCCTTAGCCCATTCATACCCCCATCGACTGCCAGCGAAATGCCAGCCGTCGATCCATTTCTAGGGCTGGCCAAATAGCAGATCGCCTGAGCAACTTCATTAGGCTCGACCATTCGTCCGTGTGGCTGGCGGGAGTTCAAAGCGGCACGCTCAGCTTCGGGATCTTCTTCGCTGCCTAACAAATTCACGATCCAAGGAGTATTCGCGGTTCCCGGATTAACACAGTTCACTCGGATACCTTCGCGAACATGGTCGGCTGCCATGGAAAGCGTCATTGCCTGGATCGCACCTTTACTTGCGGCGTAAAGGACGCGCTGAGGTAGTCCTGCAGTTGCTGCAATCGACGATGTATTCACGATGGCTGCGTGCTTTGAGGCCCGAAGGTGCGGTAACGCAGATCGAGATAGCCGCGCAATGGACTTCACATTGACGTTTAGTACGCGATCCCACTCATCATCGGTGTTGGCTGCAACGTCACCTTGAGCACCGATTCCCGCGTTATTGACAAGAATATCGATGCCACCGAATCGTTCCACTACCGCCTGGATAGCGGTAGTCACAGATTCGGTACTGCCAACGTCACAGAGGAATCCCGTAGCACCAACCGGAGCTTCCTCGGGGTTCAGGTCCAAAACGGCCACCGAAGCGCCACGTGCGGTGAGCTCTTCTGCGGTTGCACGCCCGATTCCGGAGGCTCCTCCTGTTACGACTGCGGTTAGTCCTGCAAATTCTTCAATCATGACTTAGCTACCTCGATCTGAAAGTATTCCTGACGCTGCTTGCCCAAACCCGAAATTTCAATTTCACTCACGTCACCACTGGTTAGATAGGGGAATCGTCCTGAAAGCGCGACTCCTTGAGGGGTGCCAGTGCAAATAACGTCACCGGGTTCAAGCTGCATGTAATACGAGAGATCCAAGATGATATCTTCGACGCTGAAAATCATGTCTGCGGTTGACGAGTCCTGTCTGGGGTCACCATTAACCCAGCTACGCAGCCGCAGATCGGATGCATCAACTGATTCCGGGGTCTTGAGGATTGGGCCAGCAGGGAGGAAGTCCTTTACACACTTGCCTTTACTCCACTGCCCTCCCGAATCATCAATTTGATAAGTCCGCTCCGAAAGGTCGTTGACTACCATGAATCCGCCGATTGCTGCACGAGCTGCTTTTAGATTTGGCAGATAGGATGCCTGGCTACCAATCACGACGGCCAGCTCGACTTCCCAGTCGGTCTTTAGGGAGCCGGGCGGGATTCCGACAGTATCGTATGGCCCTGTCAGTGTATTAGGAGTTTTGAAAAATACGATGGGTCGCTCTGGAGGCTCTGAACCCGACTCAGCGGCGTGGGCAACGTAATTCTGGCCGATGCAGATGACCGAAGTTGCTGCGCTGATAGGAGCCCCGATGCGCAGACCAGTTGGGTCGAATTCGGTCAGTGTGCCTTCGCGGAGGGCCGCTGCCACTTTACCGGGACCATGTGCCCAAAAGCTTGGCCCTATGTCAGTGACCAGATCGGAGATCGCGTAGTGCTTCCCGTCCTCGACCACGACAGGGATCTCGGATCCTTTCGGACCAAAACGCATATATTCCAAAGTATCTCCTTACAAAAACTCTTACTTGACTGAAATGCTGATAGCTTTCCATCGCTAGGAATGGCCTTGGATGGATTGGTAGGGGTAGGAACTGGGCCGCCTTAAGGTGAAAGCTATATAGCTCGTCTTAGGGAACCGCGTGGCACTTGTGTCCCATTTGTGCAGCTATCCAACTTGGTTGGTTGGCGACGGCAAACTGATGGCGTTTGTTGTGCTTAGGTAGATGATCCTTGCCTCTGAAGCTCCAATAAGAGACTAGACATTCAATGTCTCCACTGTCAACATCCAAGGAACCGAGAAAATCAATGTGATGAGCATCACGACAAGTGAGAAGTTTTGCGGTGAATGGGGTGAGATTAGGGGCTTGAGGGACTGTCGCATATTGCCAGAGTGGCCCTGCAAGTCACTTCTAAAAGTTGTCGAACAGGAGTTTTTGGAGGCGGGGCGACGCTACTCCGGCGCGACGGAGCGCAGCCAGTCCTGCACGCCGGAGATGTGAACCGTTAGGAGGGACGCGGCAAGATCAGCATCACGGCTCTCTATTGCCCGGTAGATACCCCAATGCTCGTTGACGGTTCGGCCCACGGCCCCAGATTCCCTGAGACCGCGCCAGACCCTAACGCGCTGCGTTGCAATGGCCATACCACCCAAGATGCTTGCCAGGTATGCATTACCTGACGCTTCCGCAATCAATGCGTGGAAGCGGGTGTCGTGATCTACAAGTGCTTCAATGCTTGAGGTATCTGCAGAATCCATTTCTGCCCTAAGCCTAGTCAGCATTAATTGATCGACATTGCTAACGGCGGCTCGAATGGCACCCACTTCAAGTAATCGACGCACCGCAAGGGTCTCGGTCGCGGATGCCCCCTGGTAGAGCTCCGTGAGGAAGGAGAGGGCGTCGTGGATCATTTGCGAGCCTAGGGGCGCGACGAACGTACCGTCACCCCTGCGAACTTCGAGAACTCCGACGACGCTCAGGGCTTTGACGGCTTCTCTAAGTGAGCCGCGCGAGAGGCCTAATTGATCGCTAAGTTCTGCTTCTGGCGGCAGCCTGTCTCCGGGCTTCCAGTCGCCCGACAGGATCATTGTGCGAACTTGGAGGATAGCCTTGTCTGTTAGTGCCATAGCTCTGATCATACCGATCGCAGGCAAGCAGAAGGTTCAACCTTTTTCTGTAGACATTGAATGTTTAACTTGCGTTCGAGTGTGAGATACCTTACTGTCGAAATTGGAAGAAATTGGAAAACAGAGCCGGATGCTTTGTGATGCAGACCCCAGGCTCCTCGGAACCTGACTTTCTGTATCATTCGGAATTCTCTGTCGACGGTATTGCAGTCCAAACGTGTGGTGAAACATTCGCATAACCAGATGTTCGTGCATCAATCCTGCACGCATTCGGGGGGCTGATTCGCCGAACCGATTCCAATTAGATCCCCTGTGTGTGATCGACTATCTTCAGTCCGTTTGAGCCAGGGAATCCAGCCAAGTTGGTGGCCGGTTTCCAGCCAAAAGAGCGGTAAGAATCAGGCCAGTGATTTCATCTCGGAAAACGT
>NZ_JAOYTG010000044.1:0-3947 GCF_025847175.2 Paeniglutamicibacter sp. ZC-3
CCAAGATCCTGGCCCTGCCCGGGCCGGCATGGATCAACCAACCAAGGGAAACCATCGAAAAAACAGCGGCCTAACGGCCGTCTAACTCACTTTGGTACCGCTTGACTTGAAAAATTCCGAGAGGCAAAGCAGCGACAATGAGGGTTCGTCGTCCGCGAACCGAAGATGACGGCACCATAGCGCTCAAGCCGAGCCCCGTCGAGAGTGCCTGATAAGATCTTTGCGGTATCGTTGGAAAATTTTGATGATTTGAAGGACGAAAAAAATGGATCAGATTGAATTCATCAAGTTGGCGGAAGAGATCTTGGAAGTTGAGCCCGGAACGTTGGGAATGGGTGACAACCTTGACGAAATTGATTGGGATTCCCTTGCGAACATATCGTTCATCGCCGAAATTGACGCCCGGATGAATAAGTCCATAAATGCGGATAAGCTTGCGAAATCCGAAACTATGACCGACTTGTTCATGTTGGTTAGCGGTTCCGGCGAAAATAGCTAGTCGTGGCAGATACATCGCGGTTTGATGGACAGGCAGTACTCGTCACGGGAGCCTCTTCAGGTATCGGTCGGGCAACGGCCAAGGTTCTAAGCCAGAATGGTGCTCGTGTTGCCTTGATAGGGCGAGACCGATCACGCCTTGAACTCGCCATGGAAGAGTTATCAGGAAGTGGCCACGAAACGTTCGTAGTCGACCTTGACGATGCAGACAACATTCCGTCTGTCGTTCAAGACGTTGCCAGCGTAATGGGACGGTTGTCAGGTCTGGTTCACGCAGCCGGAATCCACGCCACTTTGCCAGTTAGGTCTGTTTCAGCAGCGAAAATCGATGCTATGTTTCACACAAACGTAACCACTGGATTTATGCTTTCGAAGGGTTTCAGGAACAAACGAGTTCGGGCAGAAACGGCGAGCATGGTATTCCTGTCTTCGGCGGTCGGGCTAGTGGGGCAGTCTGGGGTATCCACTTATTCTGCAACGAAGGGTGCAATCGTTACTATGACGAAATCACTCGCGCTGGAGATGGCGAGTGAACAAATCAGAGTTAATTGTGTCTGCCCGGGGGTGGTCGAAACGCCGCTGACAGAGAAACTTCGCGCGACTATTGGGGGACCTGCGTTCCAATCGGTCAGCGATGATCATCCACTCGGTCTCGGATCTGCTGAAGATGTCGCTCATGCAGTGCAATTTTTGCTGTCAGACGAGGCAAGCTGGATTACAGGTACTGCACTAAGTGTCGACGGTGGGTTTACGGCGAAATGAGCAATAGAAAACGCCTCGTAATAGCTGGGGCTGGCGGCTTTGGGCGTGAACTCCATGCATGGGTTGTCACATCACCCAAGTTCGTATCGCTTGTTGGTGTCCAGTCAGTGGTCTTCATCGATGATGAATTGAACAGAACGGGTCTACCTGCGCCCGTAGTATCTACGATTTTCGACTATTCGCCAGAACCTGATGATTTGGTTCTGTGCGCAATTGGATCCCCAGACGTTCGACGAAAAGTTACAGTGGAACTTTTGGCGAAGAATGCACAGTTTGCGACGTTCGTCCACGACTCAACTGTCACTGGCCACGATGTCGAACTGGGAACTGGGGTGATTATTTGTCCAAATACAGTGCTGACTTCGAACGTCAGTATCGGTGAACACACGCAGATCAATGCTGGGTGCGTCGTGGGCCATGACGTAGTAGTTCGCAGCTTCGTCACCATCAGCCCATCTTGTAATCTCACCGGGGGGGTGAGTATTGACTCTGGGGTTTTTCTTGGCACCGCAGTCACTGTAATACCCGGGAAAACCGTTGGCGAGAATGCGGTAATTGGTGCCGGGAGTGTAGTCGTTAAGACTGTCTCACCAAACAGCACCAATTTTGGAAACCCATGTATCCGAATTGGAGTGAAGTAAATTGCAGACCCTAGCTAATCCCGTCGCGAGAATTGCGGCAGTGAACTACTTTCTGCCCGATGCGACCCTTACAAACGAGCAACTGTCAGATGAATTTCCAGAGTGGTCGGTTGACAAGATTGGGAAGAAAACTGGTATTTCGTCCCGTCGGGTGGCTATCAATGGCGAGACGACATCTTCTTTGGCAGCCAAAGCCGCAGAGCGTCTACTATCCGTCAGCGGTGTGGATCGGGCATCAATTGACTATCTAATACTCTGCACACAGTCACCTGATTATTACTTGCCCTCGACCGCCTGCATCGTGCAGGATCTCCTTGGGTTGCCGACCAATGCCGGGGCTATGGATATCAATCTTGGATGCTCAGGGTATGTATACGGCCTGGGTCTGGCTTCGGCCCTAGTCGAGTCGGGCCAAGCTGCCAACGTTTTATTCATCACCGCGGACACCTACAGCAAATTCTTGAATCCTTCGGACAAATCAGTGCGAACGATTTTCGGTGACGGAGCTTCGGCTACGCTCGTTTCTTCGGTTGGGGGTAACAAGGCCATTTATGGTTTCTCATATGGTACCGATGGTGCGGGAGCGAAACATCTGATCGTTCCGAACGGCGGACTGGCTGATGGCTACGAAATTTCGCCTCGTGCGAATGTTGACGACCGAGGACTAACGTCCAATGGCTTTGACCTATACATGGATGGTGCCGAGGTATTCAATTTCACACTCCGCGTGGTACCTGAATGCATTCAACAAACGTTTGAAAAAACTGGGTTATCAGATTCGGACATCGACGCATATATTTTTCATCAAGCGAATTCGTTTATGCTAAATACTCTGCGCAAAAAAATCGGAATATCTCCCGAAAAATTCATTGTAGAAATGGAAAACTGCGGGAATACTGTATCTTCATCAATCCCTATTGCGCTTACAGAATCACTAGTGAGCGGGAAAATTAAGAGCGGAATGAAAGTTATGCTCGTCGGTTTCGGCGTCGGGCTCTCTTGGGGCGCAGTTATCGTCGAAATTTAACTGAATATATTGGATTCAGCATTCACAAGCCGCAGCTAGACGCTCTGATTCAACGAGGGAACCGAGCATCAGCCAACCGATAGGGCGCAGGCATTATTATTGGAATCGGCGTTGATGTAGTACAAATATCACGGTTTGATAGGCAGCTCATCCGCACGCCCAGTCTTCTAGATCACCTATTTTCTCCAGAAGAACAGGTATCTCATGCATTGCCATTAGCCGCGCATTTCGCCGCAAAAGAGGCAATCGTTAAGGCTGTAGGCGCACCCGCCGGGTTGGATTGGCTCGACTGCCAGGTGCTGGTTGAAGTCGGTGGTTTACCGCGTGTGTCCATTATGGGCTCGATAGCAGCAGTCGCTGCTATAAAGGGAATTAATAGCTGGCACCTCTCGATGAGCCAAGAGGGGGATTTGGCCATAGCAATGGTCATTGCAGAGAAATAGATACGATCCCTGTTTTGGTCGAGACGACCTACATGCGCAAACCTTTTTGGCGATGGTTCTTTCGAGAAATGGCGATGGGTTGTTTTCCGGTGCCAGAGCCCGTTCCTGCATTCACGTATCTGGCGGCTACAAATGAGGTACGCTCCAAATTTCGCGTCTGTAACGAGTGAAACAACGTGCCCTCCGTCCATACACTCATCCCATAGACATGTCGTGAGATTCCAAAGTAGCTGGCCCACGTCGTAGATTGGGGAATTGAGTCGAGGCCGCACAGGGATCACTTTTGGGTGGCTGGGTGCCCATTGGAGAGACAATGAGGAAACAATGCGTTCAGATGAGTTGGAAGCGCAGCAGGTCCCAACTTCTGCTAGTAGAGCAGGACGCACGATCTCGGTAGCATCGATCGTCTAGCCATTTGTCAGCGGCACACCACACGCGACAGCTTCGGTCCGCCGCAACCCTACGTGTCAGGCTGGAGCGGTACCACGGTGACAGAGCAAGTCAGCTCGATCGCGTAGGGCGAGAACCAGGAAACCAATCAGTATGTCTAATCTAGTTTTGGCCGAAGTGCGCCAA
>NZ_JAOYTG010000045.1:0-3522 GCF_025847175.2 Paeniglutamicibacter sp. ZC-3
GACGTTTTCCGAGATGAAATCACTGGCCTGATTCTTACCGCTCTTTTGGCTGGAAACCGGCCACCAACTTGGCTGGATTCCCTGGCTCAAACGGACTGAAGATAGTCGATCACACACAGCGTTCCTCGTGACCGTCACCGGAAAGGGGCTCTTCTATACCGTGGTCGGCGGGACCTTCCGGGACCTATGCGCGAAGGCGGCGTGGGAGTCGGCGCGCCACACAGCCCTAAGCTCCACGACCTGAGGCACACGTTCGCGGTGAATACCTTGGTGAAGTGGTACCTGCAGGGAGCCAACGAGCCTGCCCGGACGCCGCATCTCTCGGCATATCTCGGACACCGGGACCCGGGGTTCACTTACTGGTACCTCTCGGCAGCGTCGAGCTTTTGGCCCTTGCCGCCGACTGTCTCGGGGATGCCGCTTCCAGCAGCGAAGAAGACCAACCATGAGCACGATCGCACCGGCCGTACAGTTGTCCTTCACCGACCGGATGGCCAGGCAGCGCCAGGCAAGTTCACGCACTAGGGCTTCCTACCGCGGCACCTTCCGGCTGTTGTTTTAGTTCGTTCATCGATTGGGTGCCATTCGGCCCATGTTCGCCGATGCCTCGTTGCGTCACCCGGAGCACTCAGCGCTGATCTCCGGTGTCCTGGGGATACCTCCGAAAGGATTCGACAAGGCTACGGCTTCCTACCTCACGCCGGCAGAAGTCGGGGCGCTCATCGCGGCAGCGCACCGCTCATGCTGGTCAGGCCGACGAAACCACGCACTGCAGATATTAGCCATCCAAACAGGACTGCGCGGCTCAGAGCTGACAAGCCTCAACGGCAGTTACATTGGCCCGCGCACCGGAGTCCACATCCAATGCCGCGGCAAGGAACGCGAGGAACGCGCCGTTCCCTTGACCCATCCCACGGCATTGGTCCTGAAGGGAGAGCCGAACGCAAACGGCCCGTCGATCCATTGTTCTCCACGCGCAAGGGGAGGCGCTTGAGCCGCGACGCCGTTGAACAACGATTGGCCAAGCACGACGCCACGGCCGCATTGACGTGCGAGAAGCTGCAGACCAAGAAGATCACCCCGCACACCCTGCGCCACACCACGGCGATGACGCTCCTGCATGCCGGCGACGTTTGCAAGGTCAGCGCGCTATAGCTCGGTGGCGCCGACGTCCGGTCATCGAACACGTACATGTACGCCGACATGACCATCTAGGAACGGGCTTTCGCCCTGACCACATCAATTGCTTCGCCGCCAGGACGATGCCAAGGACCGGACAGCCTCGTGGACTTCCTGAAGAGCTTGCAACTATGCCGCCACGACATCTATCGCAGCTAACAAGAGGCCCGGCATCGACACGTAACTGGACCGCCCAGCGCCTTGGATATTGGCATATTCCCGGTCTCGACGAGCTGGGATATCTACCGAACGATATCGAAGAGGCCAGGCTGCCGTTTCAGGTGATCACGTGACGGGCAGGAATAGCGTAGCCTGATCATCACCACAAATTTGGAGATTTCCCGGTGGGGATCGGTGTTCGGCAATGACAACATAGCCGCGGCCGTCATCGACCGGCAGGCGCAAAACGGAAGGCTCCTGCAGTTCCCGGCGAGTCCTACCGGGTCAGGAACGCCCTCATGAAATAGGCCAAATGCCAACATGGCAGGAAATTGAGCCCAAGTGGCCTGATTCTTAGCGCTTTAATGACCGGCCTAAAATTGATCTCGCGCCATCACCTCCGCCAGGCGCTACGGGCAGGTGGCCCTGCGTCCGGCGCATTCGGGGCATCGTATCGGCGTAGTAAAGAAGAACGACCACACGGCAACTCACCGCCGGTGGCCGACCGTGCAGTACGAAGCCATCTTCGAGCAGACCATGGCAACCAATGAGAGCCTTGGATCATTGGCGGTCCCGTACCCGGTGATCCTCAGCGAGGAACGCATCGCCAGCCGCTAGGCGTTGGTTGCCTGGTGCGGGAACTACCATTCGGTGCCGCCGGAATTCCCCCATGCGAAGGATACAGTGCCGCACCGGCTGGGCATCACGCAATTGCATAGAACATCACCGCGGTGGACGGGACCGTAATCGCTCCGCACCAACGTGCCATCAACAGCCTGGGCGCCATCATCGCAGGATGGCGGGCTAACAGCTATTGACGGAACCCGCACCCTCAAACCACACGGGCGCAAGTAGCGCATCCTGTCTGGAATCGAGGCCCTGTCTGCCGCCGCCATCCTGCTGTGTGGGACACCCGAAACCACGCCGGAACCGGCGGCAAATTCCTTGGCTGTCTATGAACGTGGCACCTTGGACAGTACCCATCTTGCACGATTGCCGAAACCACACCCAGCCATGCACGCATCGACCACATCTGCAGAATAACTGGGCGGCCGAAGCCCACCCGGGTCAGTTGGTCGAGGCAACCCCTGCGGGCGGTCCACCACCGAAACCCTCGCCAGTCTTGGACTATGCCCACGATCCCGACTACTTGCTCATACCTGCTCCCCCGGCCGTTCTCTTGGCACCAATCGCTGGGCATGCGGCATTTTCCCTGCGATGGTCATAGGAGCCTTTCTACAGGAGTCGGGCCGTCTATTCGCGCATCTATGACCGCCATACCCGAGGCTTGTCTTTTGATCCTCATCCACGCGGAGTCGGAAACGTCCCATGGAAGCAACTACTGAGAGATGCCAGGCCGGCATACGACCGATGGCTGCAATCACATTGCCTTCCAATGGGCAGCAAGCATATCCATGAAAATAGACGGCATTATGCTGGGCTAGAAATCTACGTCTTCAATGTAGCTGTGACCCGCTGGCTGTCTTCACGTGGAATGTCCGGCGGACACAAGAAGAGTTCGACAGGATTTTTGGCGCTTATCCAAGTGGGCTCAATGGTCGATCACCAATGCGTGTTGGGAAATGGCTAATCATCATCGACATTCTTGATACCGCCGAGAATGGGCATCAGCCGGGTCGTTTCACGTGGAACATCGTCACTTGCAGGGCGTCCCCATCATTCTCTGCTCTGCGCAACCGACAATCCGGGTCGCCACAGATTCTTGGAATTCGTGAATATTTGACTCTTTGAGAGGCAACAATATTGCCGTTCAGAGGCACTTCGCCAAAAAGCGAACATTCTCCTTCAGAGCCACTTATAGCGATCTTGAGAGCCATGAGTTAGCTCCTTAGGCCAGGTAAAAGACACATCGTGGATGGAACAGTGAACAGCTGCGCGACCGCACAGGGCGAGGACTGCACCAGCGGCTCAGGTCTTGGGCTCACCACTGACGCGATCATGGACCGGATCATCCACAACACCATCTGGATCGAGACCGGAAGCTACAACATGCGCGAGAAGATCGGCGCCGATTAGGAATAGATAGGCCCGTAGGAGGCCGCTGTGTGTGTGAGCGCTAAGCATTGGGCCGTTTCAGTCAGGACGGTGGGCCAAGTTGGCTGCTCATTTCATGCCAAAAGAGCGCTAAGCCTCAGCCTCTCGGCAGCGGCTCGAAATTGCCCA
>NZ_JAOYTG010000046.1:0-3391 GCF_025847175.2 Paeniglutamicibacter sp. ZC-3
TTAATGGGCTGAGCTACGAGGTTTACAAGACGGAGAGTTTTGGCTGCGTTGGTCTGACTACTCCATTTGCATCGGGGGCATTCGATGGAATTCCCACCAGCGAAGTACAAGCGTTTACTCTCGACCAAGGCACCACTTCTGCGGGCCCCGAGCAAAACCTTTGCTTCGTTGTAAAAGCAGATGCCAGCCTGCAACAGGGCGCGAATTCAACGGTCATTTGGCAATTTGAAGCCAGACAGCAGTAGTAGGACTAGTTCATGACTACGATGCGGGCCAACACATGGCGCAAAGTCGCCGCTGTGCTGGCAGGCGGCCTGGTGCTCGGCGTCGGCACCACGGCAACGCTTGCCGCATGGACCGATGAAGAAAACGCCACCGAAACCTTCAAAGCCGGCACCTTCTCGATCGTCGGCAGCACGAACGGAGCCGATTTCAGCGACCACCCCACTTCACCCGGTGCCGCCCTTGATTTCACGGTCACTCCGACTGCCTTGGTCCCCGGAACGACGTCGTACGCGTTGTATTCGGTGAAAACGGCAGCAGGGAGCGTATCCGGCTCCGTGCAGCTGACCGCGGATCCGGACAACGATACCGGGCTCGGAAAGTACCTGCACTACGGTGTCAGAACCCTCACGGATCCGATCTGCGATGCTGATACCTTTACGGATGCCACTTCGGTCGACATTGTCGGCTCAGGGAGTGAACTAACGGTTGGATCCAACCAGAAGCTCGATTTGGAACCCAACGGGGCCTCCGCCATCAACTACTGTTTCGCCGTCAGCTTGCCCACGACCGCACTCAACGAAGCCCAAGGCACCACGCTCACCGGACGCTGGGTCTTTGCGGCGACGGCCGAATAGCAGGGTTGGCCATGGATAGACGCATGCGGGGAGCGGGGAAGATCCTGGGCGATGCCGTGTTGAGCCTGGCGGCGTTCGGCGGATTCGTCTGTGTGCTGCTGGTCATTGCCGCCTTCGCGTTCAACGTTTCCTTGATCATGTTCAAGACCGGATCCATGAGCCCTACGATTCCGGCTGGTTCTCTGTCTTTGGTACAGGAGATCCCGGCGACCGAAATCAAAGTCGGGGATGTCGTGACAGTGGACCGGCCGGCGGCCCTGCCCATCACTCACCGGGTGACTTCCGTGGCCGACGGCCCGTCACATGCCGAGCGGATCATCACCATGAAGGGCGATGCTAATGAGGCCGAGGATCCGTTCCCATACACCGTGGACACCGTTCGGATTGTTCTCGCCTCCGCACCCAATCTGGCATACGGCATCGTCTGGCTTTCGAATCCATGGGTGATGGCGGTTCTCACTCTGGGCGCATCTGGGTCGGTCACTTGGGCGTTCTGGCCGCGGGATCTGCCGAGCCAAGACTCCGATGAGCAGGAAGACCCACTGCCCCTGCCGGAGCAATCAAGCAGCGGATCTCAGTCCGGGCTGGGAATGCTCGTCACACCTTTGGCTCTTGGTCTCGCGTTGGGGAGCCCTGTCCAGGCAGTGGCAGAGGAGGTCATAACGAGCGACCACCTGACATTGACAAGCATCGGCAACCGCGAAGCAATGTCTCAACTCGCTCCCGGTGAACCCGTGCAATGGCAGGTGGGCGTTACCGCTGCGGAGTCGGAGCCCGGCGAAGTCCGGGTCGAACTTGTAGGCAACGGGAACCCCGGTCTAAGGCTGCATTCCACCATTCGGTCCTGTGACCGGCGATGGGTGGAGGGAACCTGCGCCGGTGAAACGTACCAGCTACTGGTCCCGGGTCCTGTTGCCGTCGACGGAACGATTCGCAGGCTGATATCCATGCCAGTGGCCGAGGAGCGATGGCTGCTCTTTGATCTCTGGCTGCCCGAGGACTCCGTCCCCGCAGCCGGAGGATCCGTTCAATTGGAGGTGCATGCCTCCGGTTCGGGCGATGAAATCGCGGTCTCACCCGGGCCGGTCGGCCCCCTTGCCGCGACCGGAAGCAATCCACTCCTGCCGCTGTTCGCCGCCTTCGGGTCCGTCGCTCTAGGCCTCGCGCTGGCCGGAGTGGCTAGAGCGCGACGAAGGCGGAGTCGGTGAATCCTGCTGTGTCCCTGAACCGAAATGCACGGCGCCAACGCCCAAACCGCCTGCGCCTTTGTGCAGCCATCGTTATGTGTGCCGGACTCCTGCTTTCATCGGTCTCGCCAGCGGCAACGACGGCTGCTTGGAAGAATGCCGAACACTCGTCGGCCGACTTCTCAGCGCTAGTGGTGCCGGCGCCGATCATCGACAGCTGCACGGCAGAGATTGGCATCGCCGGCGTGAATCTCAAACCCCGCATCACTCTCATCTGGCACTATCCGTCGACCGAATACGCGCTCAACGATGCTCAATATTGGTATGGAGATGTTCCTGCGATCGGATCCCTACCTGTTCTGGGCCCCTTGCTCTACGGGGAGGAGGTTTCGACAACGGGGACGGATCCCGGTCCCTACACGAGCACCTTTGAGGGCGGGCTGCTGACCGACCTCCTCGGGGGAACTACCGACGTCGGAGTATCTGCGACTCACGAGTCAGGCTGGTCTTCCAAGGTATCCACTGCTCGTGCGACCTTCCCCTTGCTGTTGCTGGGTGAGAAAGAGTGCGACTTCACTAACGCATCCTGACATCAATCCGGCCCCTTGGATGTCGAATGTGATCCAGCGAAACGCGTGCTTGCCATTGCTTATGCAATGGTGACGGAACGAGACTGCTTTCGTACGAGCTGGCCTGCTAGGCGCAGTTGCAGCGATCAGCAACGGCGACGTCGCCGAGCGCATCCTCGATGTGCTCGCCGCATCCAGCCCAAGTCGGCTTGGCGCAGCTGTCGCAGGTGACCTTCTTGCACATGGGGTGACTCCTTTGGAAGATTTTTGAACGAACTCTCTAGGAATATTACCGTTGAGCGTGTGGTTGACCTATTTGCGGATACGCTCGTGATCCGCGGCAATCAAACCTCCCGAAGGGATGAAGCACGTATGGCTTCCGTTGAACTAAACTCCGCAAATTTTGAATCCACCATTACCGAACCAGGCACCGTATTCGTGGACTTCTGGGCCGCATGGTGCGGCCCGTGCCGCAACTTCGCACCCGTGTTTGAGGCAGCCAGCGAGAAGTACCCGGACATCACCTTCGGCAAGATCGACACCGAGGCCGAGCAGCAGCTGGCAGCTGCCGCGAACATCACCTCGATCCCCACGCTGATGGCGTTCCGTGACGGAATCCTCGTCTTCTCGCAGCCCGGCGCATTGCCGGCAGAGGCGCTGGAAGACTTGATCGGACAGGTCCAGGGACTAGACATGGATGCCATCAAGAAGGACATCGCTGCTGGATCCCAGGCATAAGACACCTGCTCGTTAGCGATTAGAAGGCCCCGCCACC
>NZ_JAOYTG010000047.1:0-3301 GCF_025847175.2 Paeniglutamicibacter sp. ZC-3
CACTGCGCCGATGGTACTGCACTCGGGAGGGTGTGGGAGAGTAGGTCACCGCCGGACACAACGTCCCGAAACCCCCAAGCCCCACCGGCTTGGGGGTTTCGATGCTTAACCACCACACCCCAAAAACCACGGCCCCCGGACACACACCCCCGGGGGCCGCACCCCGTTAAGGCACCCCCGGCCATCCACAGACACTGTGGATAGCCGGCCCCTATCCACAGCATCTTGTACGGATACGGAACTGCGAGATGTTTTCCTGCATCGTCAGTCCGACTGCGGGGAGCGAATCTGACGCGGAAGCTTACAACACGGCAGCCATTGGCTTCGCGCAGAATTTCCTTAACGGCGAGAGGCGTAAACAATTCTTGGTTTGCCAGGCGGTTGCCGACGAAGGGTTGTCATTTGCCATTCGATCTAGCCGCAAGCAAATGCAGGTGTCGGCAAATAGTGGATCCGGAATGTTGAGAAATTCGAACCTTCCAGGGCAACGGATGCAGCGGTGAAGCAAAGCTTTCGGCCAAGGGCCTGGTCAAGCCTGCCGGCACCGGATATCTGGGCGCAATCTCGATGGCTGCAACATAGATGCCCCATCTCTCTGAGTCCCCGGCCGCGTACCAGCCCATCCGCACGGCGACACTTTTCTGAACTACCTAGGCGTGGTTGTGACGGTCATCATGGCCTGAAAGCCAAGTTTTGGTCGCCGCGGCGCCTAGGTTCCGCTATAGTTATTTATGAAGAACCACAGCATGTGTTGTGACTCGATAAAGCCACCAGTGCTCCTGAATAAGGAATACGCGGTAATAGAGTTACGGCGGTCATAGCGTGGGGGAAACGCCCGGTCCCATACCGAACCCGGAAGCTAAGACCCACTGCGCCGATGGTACTGCACTCGGGAGGGTGTGGGAGAGTAGGTCACCGCCGGACATAAATGTCCCGGAACCCCTGAACAGAATTGTTCAGGGGTTCCGATGTTTAACAAGCAAATAAGACCCGGGGGCTTATGGCCGGCTTATGCCCGCCCTTCGCCCTGGCAGCGCGGGCCCTATCCAGCCGGCGAGGCATCGATGGCGTTCATCGACATGGGAGTCTTGGCGCATAATCTGGAGTCAGTTGCCCGGTTCTGCGTCCGACTTGGATGCACATTCTCGAACGACGATCGTAGCCAGGACGTGTCGGCTGGATTGGATCGGGATCGGGCTCCGGAAAGCGCACGAGCGGAACTGTGCTTGCTAAACCCCGTCAGCTGGCAACACGACCCTGGCGCTGACCGCCTCCAGCGAACCCTCATGCGGCGAGGCTCGGGCTGATCTTCTTGTTAATTCGTAGCTCTGCCGCCACTTGTCAAGGGCCATGCAAAGGTGCCCATCGCATATTGGTGTCCCATACCGAAACAGCTGTGATGGATTCCCATACGCGATGTCTGCGACAGGGCCGCAAGCGTGGTTGCGAACCACCAGGACATCTGGCGGCTCGCTTACATCTTCGAACGGGCCGGGCTGATCGCTGATGTAGCGGCGCCTTTGAATTCTCCTGCCGCGCGAAACCAGCCCATCGTAATCGACGCATTTCATCGTTGGCTCTAAGATCACGTGCTATGGGTGGACTTCGCGATTCTGCAGCACTTGAACCTTCATCGGCGTCGACCCTACTTCCGACGACTCAAACTCAATGGCATGCAAACTGCGAAGCTTGCATGGGCCGGGTTACTGTACCTAGCCACGGCAGCCGACTCTGCACATGATGTTGCCGCTCAGCTAACGCCCCTTGGCCCCGCGCACGAGACCGACACCGGCTCGCACCCCTGCGAAAACCTGCATGCACCACCTTGCTGGTCGGCATTTGCTTGGGGAATGATGAACTCATCAGTACCAATAATGCCGGGATGTAAGTAGCCATCCTTGGATCCCGATACGTCGTGGCGTCCGGCTCGACGTCGGAGCCTATTGCATCACCGGGGGTACTGATTGCGATACGGGGAACCGCCTCGGACAACAACTGAAGGAGAAACCATGAGCAACGAAAGCTCGGAATCGGCAATTGCAGGAGAGCCAGAAATCCACGGAACCATGCAAATGATCGATGGACGCGTGGTTTTGCACTTCAACTTGAGTTTGCGCCATGCCGTTGAGCGCGTTTGGCGGGCCGTCAGTGTGCCATCTGAACTCGAAAGCTGGTTCCCGGGAGCCGTTGACTGGACTCCGGCAGTGGGGGAGACCTTCGATGCCGGTGGGGCGACTCTCGAGGTGACCAACGTTGATGCTCCGCATCATCTGGCGTGGTCCTACGCCGGCCAGCTGCAAAGCTTCGAACTCAGCGGGGAGGGCGACCGCTGCCGCCTAACGTTCACCCACGTCTTTGACGACCTCCCACTTGCAGCGCAGACGGCAGCCGGTTGGGAGACCTATCTTTCTCGACTTGACCCACATTTGCGTGGCGAGCACTTGACGGAAGCGACGGCCCACGAGCAATGGGCGGAGATTCATGAGCGCTATGCCGAAAGCTTCGGGGTCGACCCGGCACCCGGCCGGAAGTTCGCAGAAGGCATGCGTTCTTCCCAGTGATGCCCCTGGCAATCCGTTGAGCCGAACCTCGTACTGCAGGGGCTTTGATCTCGACCCGAAGACTGGGACCTGACGCGCAATTCGGTGCCCTGGTGCATCCGCGCCGAATAGGGGCGGCCGACTGCAGGGTATATAACCACGCCTAGATTCCTTCCATTGATGGTCCGGAATCGGAACAAGTAGCCAGTGCAAGTCATTTTGAGTCGACTGCTCCAGTGGATATCCGCACTCATGGCGACCGCAGGCAGCACGGCTCTCTAAAGATGTCGCGGGGGTCACAATGTCATTTTTGGGGCTTCCATGCCCGGAGCGGCCTCCAAGGGGCCGTTCTGGGCTGGTATTCCGGGGTTTTGAAGGAAGGTGGTCGTCGATTTGCCGGGGTGCGGAATGGTGTGTATAGTTTTCTAAGTCGCCGCGAGGGACACAGCGGGAAAGCCGCTGGAGGAATCGCCGGGCGACCGAATTTTTGCCAAAACCCCACCCCAGTTTTGCTGGTTGCCTTGTGCGCCGGAAATGTTGTGGGATCGTATGTTAGATCAGGTCGGGCCGGAAACGGTGGATTTGCTTCGGGACACGCGGTGGGGTAAGGTAGACAAGTTGCTCCAGAGCGAAGCGCCGGCGGGAATTGTTAGTCCGGTTGTGGGTGTTGGAAGTGTCTGTTGTTTGAGAACTCAATAGTGTGCCAAGTTTGTTGATACCAATTTATTTATTTTATTGGTGAATGGTTTCAGGGTCCGCAC
>NZ_JAOYTG010000048.1:0-2854 GCF_025847175.2 Paeniglutamicibacter sp. ZC-3
TAGACCGGCAGGCCGTCCAGGGAAGTGATGTATCCGGCGACGCGGTCGATGCCCACGCGGATGAGGTGGTCCCACATCTCGGTGGCCGTTTCGCTGTTGGGAGCCAAGAGCACCAGCGGGCGCTGGTCCGTTTCCGGGTCCACGGCCCAGGCACCGTAGCTTGCCGCCTTGGTGCCGGCGGGAATGTTCAGTGCCCCTGCGACGGTGCCCTCGTGAACCAGGGTGTGGTGGCGGGTGTCGACAATGCCGATTTCGTCGGCGGCCAAATCGGCTGCGACGTCCGCGGTGTTCAGTTCGGCCAGCGGTGCGCGGTCGCCCAGGACAGCCGGGCCCTGGCGGTTTTCGCGCTTCATCCGGCCAAAGTAGGCGTGTGCGTCGGGCTGCCCGTCAAGCAGTGCCTCGACGAACCCCGCCTCGTCGTTCGCCTTGAGGTAGGGCCCCCACCACGCGAAGTTGCGCTCATATCCGACGGTGGAGGACGGGATCGCACCCAACGCCTTGCCGCAGGCACTGCCGGCGCCGTGGCCCGGGTAGACCTGGATGTAGTCGGGCAGGGTCAGGAACTTGTTCTGCAGGGAAACGAACAGGTCGTGGGCCCCGGCGAAACGGGTGTCGGTACCGCCGGCGGCCTCGTCGAGCAAGTCCGGACGGCCCAGGTCCCCGGAGAAGACGAAATCGCCCGAGAGCAGGAAGCCCGGCTTGTCACTGAAGGCGCCGTCGGTGACCAGGAAGGAGAGGTGTTCGGGGGTGTGTCCGGGGGTGTGCAGGGCGGTGACGGTGATGTTTCCCAGGGTGATGGTGGACTGGTCAAGGAGGCGTTCGGCTTCGAATTCGTATTGCCAGTCCGGCCCGCCCTCGCCCGAAACGTAAATCGCCGCGTCGGTGGCGGCGGCCAGTTCGCGGGTCCCGGAGAGGTAGTCGGCGTGGATGTGGGTCTCGGTGACGGCGGTGATCTTCATGCCGTTTTTTGCGGCAAGGTCCTGGTAGACCTGGATGTCGCGGCGGGCGTCCACCACGAGGGCCTCGCCCTTGGCCTGGCAGCCGATGAAGTAGCTGGCCTGTGCCAGGTCCTCGTCATAGATTCGTTCGAGAAGCATTGGTTCTCCTTGTGGTTGGTCAGTTTACCCTTCATACCCCTGGGGGTATCCGGTTCATAGGCAACAATAATACCCCCTGGGGTATCCGTCAAGTCGTTCACGGATGCACAAAAAGCGGCGATCGACACCATCGGGAATGGTGCCGATCGCCACAGGCGCATGCGAGGTTGGGCCTAGCGGCCCAAGAGGCGCGCGAAGAAGCCGCCTTTCTTGCCGGACTCCTTCGGGGCATTTGGATCGCAGGAGCAGCGCTCGCTCCGCGGCACGTGGGCCATGACCTGCTTGACATGCTGGCCACATCCGGCCCAGGTGGTTTTCTGACACTTACGGCATTTGGTCGCACGGCACATATGGTGACTCCTTGCGTCTGGGGTTGTTGATGGAGGCCTGACCGCCCCCTCCGTATTCGAGTATGGCATATACCCATGGGGGTATCGAGAATCACTGCCATTGATACGCTAAGGAAACCCCCGGGGGTATACTATTGAAGAAATCAACACCTTGAAGGGACCCACCATGGAACTTGAAGCGGACACCATGAAACCGGCCATCAACAGGCTCAAGCGCGCCCAGGGCCAGCTGAACGCCGTGATCCGCATGCTGGAGGAAGGCGGCGACTGCCGCGCGGTGGTCACCCAGCTTTCCGCCGCCTCCAAGGCCATAGACCGTGCCGGGTTCTCCATTATCGCCACCGGGCTCGAGCAGTGCCTGAAAAGCGAGGACCCCACAGCCGACCGTGCCGACATGGAAAAACTCTTCCTCTCCCTGGCCTAGCCCCAGCCATCCAGCGATAGCTGTCGCCGAGACCACCCATGGAGTCCGGCAGGACCACTGCACGAACTTCTACAGTGCGGCGGTTCCGCAACCGCCGAGGAATCACTCCCTGCCGCCAAGCGGGCCGTAGCGATCAGCACCCCTGTTCACTAATCAGACGCCGCGCACCGATCGACAGCAGTCAATGTGGGTGCTTGATCCATCGGCCCGAAGATGCAACAACCAAGGCCAGAAAACACCGCCACTAAGCACTGTGAAAAACAGGCCACTTATCGTTGTGGCTCACATCCTTGAATTTTCAACGTATTTAACAGTCTGATTTTTGGTGTTCGGGTGTCGCGGTGGGGGATCGGTTGGTTTGGGCGATTTCTGGTGGATCGTTGGGCAATGTCAAGGCTCCACAGTCGCCACGAATTCCATGGGTAAATCCTGAATCTTCGAGTCATGGCATCAACGACCGGTCGGCCATGATGTATTCTGATCTGTATCAAGGTGAGTACTCCCGTCCGCGATCGGTCCGTCAATACGTATGCATTGGTGCATCCCGGACCATTGGTTCTGATCTGATCAGAGCGGAGGAGACCTTGGCGTCATGTCCACGCCATATCCCTTTGGAGTAGCCTCATGCAGGTATCGCCCCTGATCTGGATCATCACCATTGCCGTGACGATCGTCTTCTTCGTTTACGAATTCTTCGTCCACGTGCGCAAGCCCCACGAACCGTCCATCGGTGAATCCGCCCGATGGTCGGTGTTTTACATCAGTCTCGCACTGCTGTTCGGTGTCGGTATCGGCACGCTCTCGGGATGGACGTATGGGGGCGAGTACTTCGCCGGTTACCTCACCGAAAAGGCACTGTCGATTGACAACCTCTTTGTTTTCCTGCTGGTCATGGGTGCGTTCGCCGTACCGAAGATCTACCAGCAGAAGGTACTGATGGTAGGCATCATCATCGCGCTGGTACTGCGTGGCATCTTCATTGC
>NZ_JAOYTG010000049.1:0-2833 GCF_025847175.2 Paeniglutamicibacter sp. ZC-3
GCCGGCCCTTATCCACAGCATCTGTGGAAAACATCGCGATCCTGGCTCGCCCCCAAGCACCAACGACCGCACACCGCCCTGATGCGGTCGTAGCGTCCACATGCCACCAGACCCAAGGCGTCGTCGGAAGGTCCGCACCATTAGGGCGGCCAGGCACCTGGCCTGAGCCAAGACGTGCGCTTGCCAGGAGAAGTGGTGCGCGAACAACGGAAGGTTTCGGGAGCAAGAACTCCCGTGCCGCACCTTCGAATATCCGATCCAACTTGTCCCCATGTCGGCCAGAAAACATCAGCCTTCCACGGGTGACGGCATATCCCAGTGGGAAGCATGTCTAGGAAGGCCACCGTGATCGCGCTCATCGAAATTCCCCACTTCTGCTCACTGCGATTCCCCACCTCGTGTTGATCCGCTCATGAGGGCGGGCCTTCCTTGAAACTGATGGTCTCTGACCACACACCAGTCCTTGAGAAAGGCCCGCTCTTCTATGTTGACACGGAGGGAACACGTGGACATCCACGCGTTGAAACGAAATGGAATGAGCATCCGGATACCCCCCGTTTGGTGGATGGCTATCTTTGCCGCAGTAGCCTTACACATACCGCGTACTGGTGATTTTCTTGTTCGGCTGTTGGCGGTCATGGGAGCGTTCACTGGCGGCCAGCACGAAGGCACTGGATCCGCCCGGGATGGCCATGAGGACTACCCGCCGGCGGCCCCAAGCAAAAAGAATCAATCCGCGGCTTTCGGAGTTCGCATCCCTCCCTACCCCGCAGGCCTGTGGGCATTTCCCTGCTGGCCGTTGGGCCAGCCACTGATCGACGCTGCTTGGACGCCCCGCAGTGCCCGCGCCGCCCGGCATGGCAACGAAAACCGACGGTGTGGACTGGCATCCGGAGCGACACGCGTCCACCGTCCAAGTCTTCGGCAATGACGATGCGCCCCCGAGTACCAAAGGCCTGCCCCAGATGCATGCCCGCCCGGCGGCCGCGGACGATTCCGCACATGGCCATGAGCCAATGCCCGCCGGTGCGCATTTATTCATGGCCGCTAGCCTTCTGCGAGCTTCCGGTGCCGACCGCGGACGGGAATGACGCGGTAGCGGAGACCGCGGGGCATCAACACCACGCACCATGTCCGAACCATCCCGCACGTTTGAGAGCCCTGAGCATGACATCGATGGCAGAGACCGCTGCGTTGTCAGCGCTCCGTTCTGACGAATCCGAAGCAGGCCACCACAGTCTCGCGGCGCGAGCAGCTTCGCCCCGCAGATGTTGGTCTTTCGACCGGCAGCCGTCGGCGGACCGCAGGCCTACGAAGGGAGGAAGCTCCCTTGTTCGCCAATGGTGCTGTCACCGGATAGACCTGGCTGTAACAGACAGGAAAAATCGGCATCGCCACCGAGGTCGTGGACGCTACCGTGCAGACGTTGAAGGTGGGTGACAGGGACATGGAACACCTATGCGAGCTCGTCGGCAAGAAACAACTCGCCAGGCGCACCGCCCCAGTGGAGAACCGTGCCAATATCGGTCGGGGGCTCGATGGCTTCACCAATCCACGGGTACACGCGGTTGGCAGGTATCGGAATGCCACGTCCACCAACGAGATTGTCGAGTACGCCTTCTGAATCAAGATCGAATCGAAGTGTCTTGAAGAACTCTTCACCAGTCAGGCTTTAGCACTGCGCTATCCGCCCCGCTAGCAGGCTGGCCGCATGATGGGGCCACTGCTCAGGCGCCATGCCGGCCTGCTCCACGGGAACCGTCGAATCCTCAGTGCTGGCAACAAACAGCCTGCTGCGTCTTGGCATGAATGTCGGCATTGGCTTCATCCGCATGCTCATCGTTACAGGGCTTGCCGGCCTCAGACATGTACTGCGGGTCGTCGCCTATACGGTCGCGGTGATCTCCGGGCTGCGACATGCCGAACAGCACCTCGCCGGACGAACCCAGAAGGCGGCATTCACCATCGGAACCCTGATCGCAAGCGCAAGCACAAGCGCTGACCTGCTCGGTGGTTGCATTGCCGAATCACGAAGGCGCCGAAGTGATCCTGCGCGGAGTCCATTTCGGGCTTGCCGTCAACGGCGCGGTCATCCTCATGGATACACCGATCAGCTTCTGTTCCTTCCCAAGAAGGTCCCGGCAGCCGGCGCCCAAGCACCCTGACCAACGCCTACACTGCCGACTTCGGCCTCTCCGAGGCCAGATTCCTATATAACAGATTCTGCTTGAGGACTTCAGTCCGCGTGAAGCTTTCCGATCGGAACAGCGCTGCCGGATGGGTAAGCGACCTTTGAATCGCGAAGACCCCTACGGGTTGGTCAGTATGGGCGCGACTGCGCAGTTGCCCGCATCTTGGAACCACGGACGCCCCAGACTCAATATCAATCCAATCCCGGCTCTGCCCATCCTGCAGGGAGCCACCCCCGCGGCCGGGTGGGCGATCGAGGCCTGGACGGAAATACGAGCGCCGTTTTGGGTTGAAAGACGGCGGCGCACTTTGTTCGAATCGTCTGTTGGAGTTATTAGGTGGATCTGCTGAGAGGCAAAGCCCTCTCGCCTCGTCAATGGTGGACCAAGTATTTAGTCCGTTGACAGCTTTGGTCTGCCTCGTGAGGCGCGGATCACTTTCACCAATCTATTCAAAACGGCCATCTTCTTTCTCGTATCGACCCCTGCTTCCCTTTGTCGGCGGGGAATAATGGAGCCAACTTTGAAGGTGGTCGTCGATTTGCCGGGGTGCGGAATGGTGTGTATAGTTTTCTAAGTCGCCGCGAGGGACACAGCGGGAAAGCCGCTGGAGGAATCGCCGGGCGACCGAATTTTTGCCAAAA
>NZ_JAOYTG010000050.1:0-2690 GCF_025847175.2 Paeniglutamicibacter sp. ZC-3
GGTGCTGAATAGCGCCAGAGGGTAGTGCTGTTCTGGCGACTTGGTAGTTTCGTTCCGGATACATGGTAGTGCCCTGGGGGTTTTCGTGATCGTCTGAACTGGTCGCCACACAACACGGTGCGGCGACCAGTTCAGAGGAGAAATACCTTGGTGGATTATCAAGCCATCATGTCCTTGGTTTTCAAGGGCCGGACCTATCAAGAAATCACCGCGTCGGCAGGTTGCTCGCATCGTGATGTCTCGACCGTAAATAAAGCCATCAAGGCTGCCGGCATTACTGCCGACCGTTTTGCGTCAATGACAGCAGCGGATATTGAGCAGCTCTTCCCAGACGGGCGCAAGACTGTTTCCCAGGACTATGCGGATCCGCATTTCGCATCGATCGTCGAGGAGATGAAGCACAACCGGTTTTTTACGTTGCAGCAGGGTTGGGTGAAATACCTCGGCTCAACCAGCGAGCAGAGGAAATACAGTTACTCGCAATACTGCGAGCTGTTCAACCGGTTCGCCGCCGTCACCGACGTCGTGGCCACACTGCAACATGAACCGGGCAAGGCAATGTTTGTGGACTGGGTCGGTCCGACCCTGCCGGTCGTGGACGCCGTGACCGGGGAAGTCAGCAAGGCGTACTTCTTCGTCGCTTCGCTGCCGTATTCCGGGTTGGTGTTTTGCCAAGCGTTCAGCGACATGAAACAGGAAGCCTGGAATCAGGCTCACGTGAATGCGCTGGCGTTCATCGGCGGGGTTCCGCAGCTGATCGTCCCGGATAATGCTCGCACCGCGACCCATAAGCGCACCCGGGCGGACAACGAGGTGGTGGTGACCAAGTCCTACCGCCAGCTCGCTGAGCATTACCAAACGGCGATCGTGCCGGCCAGATCGAATCGGCCCCGTGACAAGGCGCATGTCGAGCGGATGGTGCAGGCGGTGGAGAGCCGGGTCATCGGTTATCTCGCCGCCCAGACCTGGACCTCGTTCGAGGAGCTCAACGACGCGGTGCAGGATCGGTTGCTGGATCTCAACGAACGGTTGCGCCGGGTCAACGGGAGTACACGGCAGGAAGTCTTCGACGCCGAGGAGGCGGCGTTGCTGCAGCCCCTGCCGGACCAGCCGTTTGAATCGGTGGAATACAAGCAGTTGAAGGTCGGGCGGAACTACCACGTGACCAGCGACTACCAGCACTATTCGGTGCCGTATGAGTTCGCGGGGAAGATCCTGTCGGTCCGGATCACCGGGACCACGGTAAGCATCTTTGACGGGCAAGCCAAGGTTTGCGAGCACCCGCGTAAGCTCGGGCGCCGGGGCCAGTATTCCACGGAGTTGTCGCATGCTCCCAAGCATCACCAGCAGGTCCAGGGCTTGTGGTCCAGGGAGTGGTTCTTGAACCGTGCCCGGAATTTCGGGCCGGCCACCGTGCAGGTCATCGCCCAGGTCCTGGATAGCAGCAAGATCGAGGCGCAGACCTTCCTGGCGTGCCGCAATATCCTCTCGGAACTGGGCGGGAAAAAGGGCCTGTTGGAGGAAGCCTGCCAGGAAATGCTGAACGTCAACGGGTATCCCAACTACACCTCGCTCAAGCGGGTGATGGCCACGCTGGCCGCGGCCAAGGACCAAACGTCCGCGGCGGCCCCGGCTGCGCAGAACGTGAAGAACCTGAAGGACGTCCAGAATCTTTCCGGAGTGTTTGTGCGCGATGCAGGGCACTACAAGGGGTTCGGTGGCACCGATGCTTAACAGTGAAGACCACCGGAAGATCAAGGATCTTCGGCTCACCATCTTTGCCGAGAAGTTCCTGGAACTGGTGAACGACGAAGCCAACGACAAGTTGTTGCCGGAGCAGGTGTTCATGCAGGCGGTGAACCATTCCCTGGATGCCCGCCGGTCGAACAAGGTCGACAAGCTCATCAAGCAGGCACGGTTTCCCCTGCCCGGCGCATCGATTGCGGAGCTGCATTATCTTCCGGGGCGGAAGATCGATGAGGCGCGGATGAAACGCTACGCAATGCATCAGTGGCGGGACGATCCGACGAACCTGTTGATCATCTCGCCGTCCGGTGGCGGCAAGACCTATATCGCCTGCGCCATCGGCATTGCTGCCTGCCACAGCGAGCATTCGGTGTTCTACACGCGGATGGACCTGCTGGCCCGAAAGCTGCTCATCGCACGCGGTGACAGCAACGTCCACGATGACCTGCTGGAGAAGTTGCGGGAGGCGGATTTGTTGATTATCGATGATTTCTTGACCGTTGGCATCGACCAGAACATCGCCAGTGATCTGTTCGGGGTCCTGGCCGACCGGGAGCACCGGTTGCCCACGGTGATTGTCAGCCAGACCGATCCCTCTTATTGGGTGCAGGTGTTGCCGGACCGCGTGGCCGGGGATTCGATCGTGAATCGTCTGGCCAACAACACCAGGTGGCTCGTGCTGGGCGACACCGACATGCGCAAGCTCAAGCATGAGAAGGCCCGGGACTCAGCAGGTTTTTGGGAATAGGTTGCAGTCCGTTCCTGAACCACTGGTTCCCGAGCCTTCCCCCTAAATGGTATTGGCCAAGAGCCATTCAACGGCTCTTGGCCAATACGACAAATAGCTCGACGCACTACCACTTCGCCGGAAACGCGCTAACAACTGCCCAGAGGGGACACTACCAAGTCGCCAGAACATCACTACCAAGAGACGCTATTTAGCA
>NZ_JAOYTG010000051.1:0-1985 GCF_025847175.2 Paeniglutamicibacter sp. ZC-3
AGCTGTAACCGTAATTGCGGTGAAACGAGACTGCGCGCGCCTCCTCGTCTAGTAAGTAGCAGCCATTTGTGCGCCCGAACGCGCAACATGGACTGCCTCTTACCCACTAAAGGAGGACTCTTTGGAGCACCAAACCATCTCAGAGCGTCAGACAAGGTGGTCTTCGCGCCACCGGATTTATCTTCGTTTCACCGCGCTGATCCTCGGCGCATTTCTCTTTGGAGGAGCGATCGCCACGACACCCTCGCCTTCTGATCTCACATCCCCAGCACACGCAATCGATAACCACCACGGCCCCGGCGTAAACTGGGGCAACGGGATTCATGTACACGGTGCCGGGGCGTTCGTGGTTGACGGCCGTTACGTGTATTGCGCAGAACCCTGGGTCCGATCTGGCCCCAAGGTCCCCGTCTTTGTAGGAAGCTCCACAATTCCCGGCAACAGCTCAGGCGGGGTGTCGGTCGCGACCACTGAGGGTGCGCCCCTACAACAGATCACGTTCGTGATTGCGCGCTATGGGCAGACAAACGACAACCTCCAGGCTGCTGCTGTGGCACTCGCCGTGTGGGAGATTCGAGGTGCCGACGGGCGGGGCAGCTCCGGATATGAGGCAGAACTTGCACGCGTGCGAAACTCTGTCGGCCCCGACGTAGTCGCCCTGTCGCAAAGGCTGATGGCCGAGGCCGCTTCGTGGACCTATGCCCGGCAAAGCCACGAGGTTGGTTCGAGTTCAACCGCCATCTCTGTGTCACCAACAAGCGCGTACTCCGGTTCCGTTTCTATTCCTGTCGGCACCCTGTCTCTGCAGATCGAGAGCGGTGAGTTTTCTGATGGCACCACTTCTCGGACGTGGGAAGGAAACGGCTCCCCCGCCGGCACGTCTCTTTCGTGGCAAGGTCTGCCTCCCGCTGAGAGTTGGGACCGGTATTACCGGGTGTCGTTTTCTGGTGAGTATCTCGAAATTCCTACCACCGTGCTTTGGGGCGACGGAGGCAACTCGCAATCCTCGGTGTCGGTCGAATCCTCACGGGCACGGCCATTTGAGGCCGTTACGGTTGAACTCGACACAACTTGGGCTCCTGAAGTGTCAAGCCTCGTGAGCAGCAAGTTCGTGAGTGTCGGCGAGCAGCACAGCGACGACATCACGTTCGCTGCTACCGCCGCTGATACCGGCACGAGCGGAGAATGGCGCTGGCGACTAGCTACGGATGGATCGCACGAATGGATGCCGGTCAAAGCCAAGGTTACGGCTTACGGTCCGTACCTCAGCGATCCCGCTCTGAACCCTTCATCTGAGGCGCCGGTAGGTGCACCCGTCGCTGCACGCGGGACGTTCACAACCGATCCAGCTCGGGATCAGTCAAGCCCACAAACCTACTCATTCCTTTTTGACGATGAGATCCTTGAACAGGGTTACTACACGTACAAGTGGGACATTGATGGCGCTGACCAAGATCCCTCGATCATCGGCGCCGATAACTGCCTAAAACCTAACGCGGAACTAGGCTGCCGCGTGCGCAGGGATTTTGGGAGGAGAGATGCGACGATTTCGGCATACCCGAAGAATCGGCGAGGATCGTGCACCCCGAGGTGCGCACGGAAGCGCAGCCACAAGCCACAGTAGGTGACACGATTACCGATGTCGCGATTGTAGATGGCTCGGTGCCGGCAGGCTCTGAACTCACCTTTGAGGTGTTCAAGTCGCCGGTGGCGGGAGACCTCAAACACGATCAAAATGGTGAGCTCACCGACACTGCCTGGACTCAGGCCGAGGTAGACGCGCTGAACGGTGAGGCGGTGTGCACGATGGAGAATCTTGCCGGCCGCACCGAACCAATTGCCGTAACTGCCGGACCTCACAGCGGCGAGCGCTACACCTCTCCCGGAGTCCAAGTAGACAGGGCCGGCACTTATTGGTGGATCGAATCACTGCTCCATCGCGACCCAGAGTCTGGCGCGGAGACGTTGATCATTTCCGGCACTTG
>NZ_JAOYTG010000052.1:0-1966 GCF_025847175.2 Paeniglutamicibacter sp. ZC-3
CTGAAGTTACGACAGACAGAACGCCAGGATCCCCGGATTGTCGGGGATCCTGGCGTTTTTGGTTCCGGTTCTCTGGCTACTTTCTGTGGTTTTTGATGTGGTGGTCGATGAGGTCCATGGCCCTTTGTTGGCGGGGCGTGGGCAGGGAAAGCAGTTCGAAGGTCGCCTCGGTGCCCGGGACGCTGGTGGTGTTCCTGGTCCGGGTTCCCAGGTGGGTCAGGAGGTCTTGGTAGCTGGTGGCGGCGGTCCCGTCATCGAGTTTCCGGGTGCTGGCCTTGGATGCCGCGGCGGCGGAGCGTTCGACCTTGGCGACCGGCTCTTCGGGCACGGGTCGGTTCTCGTCGGTGAAGGTCAGCGGTGACCAGGCGGTGCGCAGGTGCCAGGTCAGGTGGGCGGCGAGCATGCAGAGGAAGACGTGGGCGCGGGTCCGGTTTTCGGTGTAGTGGCGGATGGGGCGGATGCCCAGGTCACGGGTCTTGAGGGTCTTGAAGATCTTTTCCACGTTGGCCAGGGACTTGTAGGTGCGCACCGCCTCGGGGGCGTCCATGGTGTCGGCGGGGAGGTTGGTGCGGATGACGTAGATGCCGTCCAGGTCGGCCTCGCGGGCAATGGATCCGGTGTTGCGGGTGTAGGTGAAGGCGGTGTCCTCGATGCTGAGGTTGAAGTGCTTTTGCATGTTGTATTTGCCGGCGACCTTGCCGACCTTCACCCCGATCTTTCCGGAGCCCTTGAGGCGGCCGGCCTCCACCGCTTTCTTGATGGTCTCGAGCTTTTCCTCGGTGGCCTCGAGCAGGTTGGTGCGTTTGTGGGCGCGCTTGGCGGCCAGGGCGGGGTTACGGCAGGCGATGAGCCGTTCCCCGGGGTATTTCGGGTGGGTGATCTCGGCGAGGTTTTGTTGGTCAAACAGGCTCATCTGCAGGGGGCCGTTGTCCTCGGCGAGGGCCTGGATGTCGGTGTTGCGCAGCGCGGTGACCCAGGAGAAGTCGGTGTCTTTTTTGAGGTCTTCGACCCGCGCGTTGGTGATCATGCCGCGGTCTCCGACCATGGCCAGGTCATGGACGCCGGAGAGGGCGTGGATCTCCTTGGCGATCTGGATGAAAGCGGCCGGGTCGGCGGTGTTCCCGGGGAACACGCGCACGGCAATGGGCAGTCCGGCGCGGGTGGCGAGCATGCCGTATTCGATCTGTTCGCAGCCGCGTTTCTTGTCCCTGGAATACCCGAATTTCGCCAGCGGGTTGTGGGTTCCGGTGACCCAGGAGGAGGACAGGTCAAAGAGGGCGAGGGCCTCGGGGTTGTGTTCGGGTCCGAGGTGGGTGCGGGCGAGCTGTCGTTCGATCCGCGGTTGCTGTTCTAGGAGCCAGTCCATGGCGGCGTAGAGCTCGTCGGTGGTGGTCGGTCCGAGGTCGGTGCCCAGGGTGGTGTCGGCGAACCAGTTCAGGGTGGCGAGCTTGGAAGTCGGCTTGCAGATCCGGGCCGCGAGCAGGGCCATGATGAGGTCCCGGTTCCGGGATGCGGGGCCGAGCAGGGATTCGAAGCGCAGGCCGCGGGCCATGGCGTAGATCGCGTCGATGTGTCCGTGGGGCAGGGTGCGCAGGATCTGCATCCGGGCATCGGCGTCCACCATTCTCTTGCCGTTCAGGGACGCCTTTAGGTCCATGATGGCGCGTTCGGGCAGGTAGGAAATGTTGCCCAGGGTCTCGTGCTTGACCTTGCCACCTTCGCGGTAGGTCCGGCGCACCAGGGCGGACCGGTATTCGACCTCCACACCGGCCTTGTTGACCCTGCGGGAGGTGTTGATGGCTACATGCATGGCCTTGGCGCCTTGTTCCATGACAACAAATTACACCCTGCTCGCGGAGATTGGAAGGCTTTTCGTGAAAACTTTAGTGGCTACAGTTTTCGGCCAAAAGAGGGGAATTGCCCCGGAACCATGCGGTTCCGAGGCAATTCCTTAACGTAACCTCAG
>NZ_JAOYTG010000053.1:0-1557 GCF_025847175.2 Paeniglutamicibacter sp. ZC-3
CGGAATTTTTCAAGTCAAGCGGTACCAAAGTGAGTTAGACGGCCGTTAGGCCGCTGTTTTTTCGATGGTTTCCCTTGGTTGGTTGATCCATGCCGGCCCGGGCAGGGCCAGGATCTTGGGGTCGCTGGCGGTGCTGAAACGGTGGGGGTGTTTGGCCCTGGCCGCACTCAGCGTGTTGGAGCGTTTCTGCGCGACCCCGTCGGAGAAGCCGTAGTGCACGTTGGCGGGGGTATGGAACCCGATGCCGGAGTGCTGGTGGTGATGGTTGTACCAGTCGACGAAGCCGCTGATGAAGGCCCTCGCGTCGCCCAGGGACGCGAAGCGCTCCGGGAACGTCGGCCCGTACTTCATTGTCTTGAAAATCGACTCTGAGTAGGGATTATCATTGCTCACCCTGGGCCGGGAATGCGATCGGGTGACCTCCAAATCCGAGAGCAACGCGGCGACGGTCTTCGACGTCATAGAGGTGCCGCGGTCGGCGTGCACTACCTGCGGGATGCCGTGGATGCCGAAGATCTCCTTCATCATTTCCACCGCCAGGATCGCCGCTTCGGTGGCGTGCACGTGCGCGCCGACAATGAACCGCGAGTGGATATCGATCATCAGGTAGCAGTCAAAGTACTTGCCCTTGACCGGACCGGCCAACTTGGTGATGTCCCACGAATACACCTGACCGGTGGCGGTGGCCACCAGTTCCGGGATGGCCCGGGGCGGATGCTTGGCGAGTTTCCGGCGTTCCTTGACCTGCCGGTTCTCCTCCAAGACCCGGTAGAACGTGGAGACCGAGCCCAGGTAGATCCCGGCGTCCAGCAGCTTCGCATAGACCTGCAGGGGCGCCAGGTCCACGAACTGAGGCGAGTTCAAGGCCGCGAGGATCTCGGCCCGCTCCGCGGCGCTGAGCTTGTTCGGCGGCACCGCCGGTGCGTGGTCCCTCGGCGCGGTCGGCTTGCGGTAGATCGTGGTGCGCGACAGCCCGACCAGTGCCGCGGCCCGCCGCGTCGGGACAGCCAGTTCCACCAGCTGGGCGTAGGCGTCCGTCAACGCTTCTTGGACTTCGGATCGTCGTTCGTGTCCTCGGAGAGAGTCTCCAAGAACGCGTGCAGTTTTCCCATCACACCAAGGGCTGCCTCGGATCGTTTCAACCGGCTCTCGCTCACCTCCAGCTGGCGGCGCAGACGCGCGATCTCGGCCTGCTCCGGGGACAACTTCCCGATTTTCTCCCCGGCCTTCTTGCCCTGCAGGACGCCGGCATCGCGCAACTTGCGCCACTCGGTGATCTGCGAGGAATACAAGCCTTGCTCCCGCAGGAACGCACCGCCTTCCTGGCGGGTGCAGGCGTCCTCGTACTGGGCCAACAACTCAAGCTTCTGCGCGGGGGTATACGACCTGCGAGGGGTCGGTCCACCGGCACGCGGTCCGGAACTACTCATGGATCCATCTTGGCGCACTTCGGCCAAAACTAGATTAGACATACTGATTGGTTTCCTGGTTCTCGCCCTACGCGATCGAGCTGACTTGCTCTGTCACCGTGGTACCGCTCCAGCCTGACACGTAGGG
>NZ_JAOYTG010000054.1:0-1472 GCF_025847175.2 Paeniglutamicibacter sp. ZC-3
CCCAGGTGCCGTCACCGGCGTAGCGGCGGTGGCGCTTCCACACGGTCTTCCACGGCCCAAAGTGCTCGGGCAGGTCACGCCACGGGATGCCTGCCCGGTAGCGGTAGATGATGCCCTCGACCACGAGCCTGTGGTCCTTGAACGGACGCCCGGCTCTGCCCGTGGAATCGGGCATCAACGGGGCGATCAGTTCCCACTGGGCATCGGAGAAGCGGGCGTAACGGGAATTCACCCGTCAATCCTGCCAAGCCGAACTGTCAGCGATTAGGAGACACGCCCTAGACGCTATCTACTGTCTGCTGTTCTTCAATCACTGTATTCAATTTCGCCTTTTCTTGACGGCGCTCGATGACGCCAAACAGCGTAGCCAAGAGTGCCCCTCCAATGTTGTGCCAAATAGTGGCTACCGCAGCTGGCAGCGATGCCAAGGGTCCGTAGTTGCTATTGGCCAGTGCCGCAGCTAATCCCGCATTCTGCATCCCAACCTCAACCGCGACTGCTCGTCGTTCTCGGGGACCCAAGCGACCTGCCCAAGCGGCCGTGTAACCTAATGCGAACCCAATCGCATTGTGCAAAATAACGGCAACGATAACTAGGCCTGCCGAGGCCATGACGACACTTGCGCTACGTGCCATGATGCCTGCGATCACAAGTGAAAGCACTGCAACCGAGATCCACGGAATTGCTGCCGAAATGGCATCGACAAATTTGCCTGCCACCAGCTTTAAAACGACACCAAGGATCACCGGAATGATAGTGATCTGCATGATTTGAGTAAACATGGAAGCAAAATCAACGGGAAGGTAGCTACCGGCAAGCCAGAGCACAATGAATGGCGTGATAAATGGCGCAAGAATCGTCGATAATGATGTCATTGCTACAGAAAGAGCAACATTGCCGCGAGACAAGTAAGCGACAATATTAGACGAGGCTCCACCTGGTACCGAACCCAAGAGCACCATGCCAACTACGAGCAGAGGTTCAAATCCAAATAGAACGGCAAGCCCGAGACCTGCCAGCGGCATAATGGTGAATTGAGCAACAAATCCGATAGCCACCGCTTGTGGCATACGCACTATGAGCTTGAGGTCAGGTGCCTTCATAGTCAGTCCCATTGTGAACATGACGACGCCTAGAAGAAGAGGCACAAGTGGATTCAAGGGAAGCGCCACTGTCGGCGCAAAGATGCCGAAAGCTCCAGCGGCAACGATGATCAGGGGAAATACTAGGACCGCTATTCGAGCTGATCGCCTTTCACGTGCGGTTTCGGTGCTCATGCTTGAGGTCATCATTGCTCCTTCATCGAGGTTTTCCACCAGGAAACTATGCACTTCCCGGTTCTACATAAGGGGATGTGTTTCGTCAACTTTAAGTCGGCCATTAAAGCGATAAGAATCAGGCCACCTGGGCTCAATTTCCTGCCATGTTGGCGTTTGGCCTATTTCATGAGCGCATTCTTGACCCGATAGGAC
>NZ_JAOYTG010000055.1:0-1442 GCF_025847175.2 Paeniglutamicibacter sp. ZC-3
TGAACTGGTCCCCGAAAGTTGGACTCGGTAAGTAAAAGTCTACGCAGCCAGTGCCTGGGCCCGGTATTTCATCGGGCTCAGGCACTCGAGCGTTAACGAGATGCGGTCATAGTTGTACCAGTGGATGTAGTCGTCGAGCTCGGCGGTGAACGCCTCGACGCTGGTGTGTTCGTGGTGGTGGAACATCTCTTCCTTCAGGTGCCCGAAGAAGTTTTCCATCACGGCGTTGTCCAGGCAGTTGCCCTTGCGCGACATGGATTGGGTCATGCCGGCGTCGGCCAGCAGCCTCTGGCAGCTGGCGTGCTGGTACTGGAATCCCTGGTCCGAGTGCACCATCGGCGCCTCGCCCGCGGCCAGGGTCCCGATGGCCTCGCTAAGCGATTGGTTGGCGAAGGCCACGGTCGGGGACTGCGACACCGAGTAGGAAACGATCGAGCGGTCGAACAGGTCCAGCACCGGCGAAAGATAGACCTTCCTGTCGGCAATCTTGAATTCGGTCACGTCGGTCACCCACTTCAGGTTCGGTGCCTCGGTGTCGAACTGGCGCTTCAGCAGGTTTTCGGCGACCTTGCCGACAGTGCCCTTGTAGGAGGCATACCTTCGCTTGCTGCGGACCTTGCAGACCAGGCCCTCGGCGCGCATCAGCTTCAGCACGGTCTTCTTCGCCACCTGCCACCCGCCGCCGAGCAATTCGGCGTGGATGCGGCGGTGCCCGTACCGGCTCATGGCCTTGGTGAAGATCTCGTGGATCCGTGCGCGGAGCTCCGCGTGCCGGTCCGGTGCCTTGAGCGCGGCCTGGCGGTGGAAGAACGTGGAGCGGGGAAGCCCGGCAGCGGCCAGGAGCAGGGGCAAGGGGTGGGAGGCCTTGAGGGCGATCACCGCGCTGATTTTCAGCGCGGTGGTTGGTTCCTCAAGGCCCGAACTTTTTTTAGGTATGCATTCTCCGCCTGCAGCCGCTGGTTCTCGCGGCGCAGCTTCTCGAGTTCGGTGGGTCCACCCGCTTCGGCGCCGGAAGCGGTCTTGGGACGGCCCTTGGCCTTGGGACGCAGCCCGTCCTCGCCCTGTTCCCGGTAGGTCCTGACCCAGGTCCTGAGAAGGTTCGGGGAGCTGAGCCGGTGTCGTTGGGCAAGCTCCATCAGCGTCGCCTCGCCGTCGAGGAACTGGCGGACGACCGCGAGCTTGAACTCGAAGGAATACACCTGATTGGTCGGTTTGCTTTCCAACGCTGCCCTACCCCAAATCCTGAACCGTTTCTCGAGCCCACGAACGGCGTGTTCACCGGCGTTCAGTCTTGAGGATACCGCCTTATGCCCGATTCCCTGCTCGAAAAGATCGACGGCAGCCAGCCGCTGCTCGGCGGTCAATGAACTATTTTGACGCATGAAAAACTCCCCGAAAGTAAGGATCTGAATTATTCAGTCCAACTTTCGGGGAGCAGTTCA
>NZ_JAOYTG010000056.1:0-1424 GCF_025847175.2 Paeniglutamicibacter sp. ZC-3
TTGGCCAATACGACAAATAGCTCGACGCACTACCACTTCGCCGGAAACGCGCTAACAACTGCCCAGAGGGGACACTACCAAGTCGCCAGAACATCACTACCAAGAGACGCTATTTAGCACCCTGGAGAGCAGGTATTCGGTCGTTTCGATGCCATTCATTTCGGGCATGCGAACGTCCATGAGAATCACATCCGCTGCCGCCAAGGTCCGGGAGGCAATGGCTTCGCGGCCGTTTGACGCTTCGGCGACCACTTCCAGATCTGCTTGGGAATTGATGAGCATTCGGAAGCCGCTGCGAACCAGCAGTTGGTCATCCACGAGTGCCACGTGGATGGGGTTGTCTTTTGTCAAGTTTTCTAGTCCTCGGTGTAGGGGATGAATACGGATACGCCGAAGCCTCCGCCGACCCTGGGCTCGGCCTCGACTCGACCATCGTAGAGGGCAACACGTTCGGCCATGCCCCGCAGACCTTGGCCAGATGCGGCGTTGTCCATGGCGCCTGCTCCTCGACCGTCGTCCGACACGGTCAGTTGCAGTCCGCGGTTCTCCCAGCCGAGCATCACGGTCGTTGCGGCTTCTGGGCCGGCGTGCTTGAGCACGTTGGTCAGGGCTTCCTGCATGGCGCGGTAGGCGGTGAGCTCGGCTCCCGCTGGAAGATCGCGTCGTGCGGTACCGTTCTGCCTAAAATCGATTGCCAAGCCGCTCATTCGCGTCGCTTCAAGAAGCGCCGGAATATCATCAAGGGTAGGCAGTGGCCTCGTGGACGCTTCTTCATCGCTACGTAGCACGCCGAGTAGACGGCGCATCTCTCGGAGTGAACTTCGCCCGGTTTGGGCAATTGTGGCCAGCGTTTCCCTGGCAATTTGCGGGTCATGTTCACTCGCATAGCGTGCGCCATCGGATTGCGTGATGATCACGGACAGTGAATGGGCCACTATGTCATGCATCTCCCGCGCGATATGGCTGCGTTCGTCGGCGGCAGCCAAAGCACGTTCTTGTTCTCGTTCAGTTTCCAGCCTCCGCGCCCGGTCCTCGAGTGTCTGTAGGCTGAGTCGCCGGGTCCTGGCCAAATCCCCAAAGGTCCACGCCACTAGGACCAAGAGTGAAAGTCCTATGAAATTGAGCACCGTGCCCTGGATCGAGTTGTCGCTGGCCCAAGCGCCTATGCGCGCACTGGCAAGCAGGGCCCCAACCAAGCCCGCGGCAAGGCCGGCGAAGGATTGCCAACGTCGGCCGTACGCCGCCAATGTATATACCGTGATGGGCACGGAGACCTGTGACGGCAATAGTTCGTGGGTGACGCCATGTGTGTGAGCGCTAAACTTTGGGCCGTTTCGGCCATGCAGGTGGGCCAAGTTGGCAGCTCATTCCAGGCCAGTTGGGCGCTAAGCGCTAGCACCTCGGCAGCCGCTCGGAAATACCCG
>NZ_JAOYTG010000057.1:0-1012 GCF_025847175.2 Paeniglutamicibacter sp. ZC-3
CGGGTTGCTGCTTTTGGCGGCAGTTATGGTCGGGGTTGCAGGTGGGGAGTCGCGCGTCGGCCCGAACGCAGCGAGTCAAGAGAGATGCCCAGTGGGCGGGATTGCTTCTACCTGCTGCTTCGAGCAGTGCGGCCACGAAGCACCCCGACGAGGTGCTGCACGTCAGGTCCGTCCCGTTCAATGCGCCAGCTTGCCCAGATTTCAGTTCCAGGCAGAAGCGTTTCCCCATTGTGTGTGACCGGAATCACGGCGTGCACACGCTTGTTAGAGAGGTGCCTGGCCAGGGGCTGCGCCATGAGCGCGCCGCCGAGCCCAGTCGCTACGAGCTCGAGTGTTGCCTTGGCGTTTCGTGGCGTCCAAGAAGGGTCTTTCCACTCCTGGGGTTCGGGCCACTCGGCGAAGTGATCCGGGTGTGCGAGGAGCGTCAATAAGGAGAGATCCTCGAGATCAATCTCTCCCAGCTTCGCGAGCTCGTGATCTGCCGGAACCACAAGAGCGATGGTCTCGTTGTAGAGGTGCATCGCGTGCCGGGTGCGCGCTGCCGCCTCGCTTCCCGCGGGAATAGCTCCGGGTGCAACTCGTTCTAGCAATACATCGAACTCTGTGCGGGCGTTCTCAACCTCGTGCAGGTCCACAGGCACGAGTTCCAACGGTTGTTCTCGCACTGCTCGCGCCCAACGCTCGGCCCACTTGCTTGGGGCCACGCCGCGCACGAAGCCGAGCTGCAGCGTCGGCAGCTCCACCCGTTCCGGTTTGGGCGTTGCCTTGGCAGCGGCCTGCTTTTTCGAGGCGGCCCCGGCCTTCTTGCCAGCTGACTGCGGTCGCTTGATCGACCTCAGAGGGCTGCCTTTTGATGCGCCTCGTCGTGGGGCATTACGGTTCAAGGGGCAACCTCCGAGTAAATTTCATGATCGTAGCTGAGTCGGGCCGATGACAGAGCGATGCGGTAGTCGTCCTCCGATACCTGGCACCTGAGCGGTGTGCCCTCTTCAAGGTAGTGGGGAAGGGCGAG
>NZ_JAOYTG010000058.1:0-988 GCF_025847175.2 Paeniglutamicibacter sp. ZC-3
CCTAGATGAGTCAGTCCTAATTGACGCTTGGAACGAGACAGGGTCCGGGAACTTGTTCCCGGACCCTGTTAATCGCTGGCGGAGAGTGCTAAGTCTCGTATGTGAACCCAAAACTGAACACTCTCCTGACCACACTCTACGTCTTACTTACCGATCGTGTCCTGCCGGATTTGGGATATGACCGGACGAGCAAACCCGGCCGCAAGGCCATCTTGAGCGATGCCGAGCTGCTGTGCCTGGTCGTGGCCCAGCACCTGCTGCACGGGCACTCCTCCGAATCGCGATGGGTCCGCTATGCGCGCACCCACCTGAGCGGGCTATTCCCCGGGATCCCGCAGCAATCGGGATACAACAAGCGCGTGCGCGCCGCCGGAACACTGATCAGTGCGGTGATCACCGCACTGGCCAAAGACACCGAATCCTGGCACGAGATCCTCCGCCTGCTGGATTCGACCCCCGTCCCGTGCGGCACCAGCCGCGAAACAGTCAAGCGCTCGGACCTGGCCGGGCACGCCGGCTACGGATACTGCGCCTCGCATTCGCGCTACTTCTGGGGCTTTCGCCTGTACCTAGTCAGCACCCCCGAGGGCATGCCGGTGATCTGGGGACTGGCCAACCCCAAGCTCGGGGAACGCGAGGTCACCGAGGCCCTGCTGCGCCACGACCACCATCTGGTCCGCGACGGGCAGGTCATCCTTGCCGACAAGGGTTTCGCCGGAAGGGACTTTGAGCGGTTCATCGCCGAGGACCTCGGCGCCAACCTGGTGCGGCCGGACCGCAAGGACGAAAAGCCCAGGTTCGGGAAGTTCGGCGGCATCCGCCAGTGGATCGAGTCCGTCTTCGACAGCCTCAAGGGCCAGCTCGGGCTCGAACACCACGGCGCCAGAACCCTCGAAGGTCTCTACGCACGCGTCGCGTCAAAGCTCCTGGCCCTCGCGGCAGGAATCTGGCACAACTGGAAAACCAACGCACCCCGCAAACGCTCCCT
>NZ_JAOYTG010000059.1:0-869 GCF_025847175.2 Paeniglutamicibacter sp. ZC-3
ATCCATGAAAGCCGCGTGGTGAATGAGGACATGGGCGGATTGATCTGGCTGCCGTCGATTGCTGCGGCGCCGGATCCGGAGAAGTTCCTGGACGAAGCGTTAGGCGGTTGGTCGCGCCAGCAGGTGGCCCAGAACCTTGGCCTGAACACGATCCGGAGGCGGTCACGGTCGGTGCTCCGGATGACATCTTTCGTGGGGAAGGCGCCCTGGGAATGGCTTCCCGGTGATGCCGATGATTTCTTCTCTCACCTGCGCGGCGTTCAGAACCTCTCCCACAACGCGGTCCGCGCCTACCAAGCCGATGTGAAGCTATTCCTCGACTTTGCCGGGGACGGCGCCTATGACTGGAATACCCGGTGCGCCCAGTTGTTCGGAACGGTCTTCTCCCAGGTCGTGAGCGAACTCAACGCGGCTACCCATGCCCAGGAATCCGGCGAAGCCTCCAAGCGCCCGTTCAGCATCTAGGAACTGCAGGAATTCTTCGACCTGGCAGACCTGGAACCGAACGGATCCTGAATTCGGGACGCAAGGGAGCCTTGGCAGCCTGGCGTGACGCCGTGATATTCAAAACGATCTACGCCTGGGGATTGCGCCACAACGAGGCCCGCCACCTGATCCTCGCGGACTTTTCCCGCAACGTCCGAGCGCCCTTCTTCGGCGAATGGGGCGTGCTGCGCGTTCGCCATGGCAAGGCCATGTAGGGTTCCGCTCCCAAGCAACGGACCGTGTTGACCGTCTTCGACTGGGCGGCGGAGATGCTGGAGCATTGGGAACGCGTCGGGCGCCCCCGGTTTGGGCTCCCCCGGGCCACTCCCCTGTTTCCCACGGATACGGGCAACATGGTTGACCAGGCGTATCTGCGCCGTCAT
>NZ_JAOYTG010000060.1:0-687 GCF_025847175.2 Paeniglutamicibacter sp. ZC-3
TGTGTGTGAGCGCTAAGCATTGGGCCGTTTCAGTCAGGACGGTGGGCCAAGTTGGCTGCTCATTTCATGCCAAAAGAGCGCTAAGCCTCAGCCTCTCGGCAGCGGCTCGAAATTGCCCACCGGCGATCCCCGTCAGCAACAACTTCGAACGGTTCCCGCCGGGCGTTTCGAGCCGCACCCGGCGGCTTTGGGTTACCCTTGAGCCCCGCGGATAGCCGCATCCCTGTGTCTCTCGTGCCGGATGGACCCCGTACCGGACGGGCAGCGATTCGCCGCCGTTCAGGCTAGTGTGCGCGTGATGCCTGGGGCTACCATTGGCGGCCTGTGTCCACTTTGAGCGGTGGCATCGATGATGAGGTCGACGGCCTTGGTGCGCGACCTAAACCGGGAGCTGCCAATAGGCTGGAGCTCCGATGATCAGCCTTGGGATTCAACGACGGCCGCGCCGTCAAAATGTGTAACGTGCCACGTCAGAATGCATGCATAGCTCAACTCCGGCGCAAATCAAGCCGCTGCCATTGAACGACTCAACGACGCTTGGGCGGCTGGCACTGGACGGAGGTTTCGGTGGGAATAAAACGAAGTTTGTCGGCGGTTCCACCTAGACTGCCGAAATGGCCTGGAACCGTGCTGAAGTGGCCTGCTTCTTAGCGCCGAAATGGCCTATTTCTAATCGACGAAACACAC
>NZ_JAOYTG010000061.1:0-683 GCF_025847175.2 Paeniglutamicibacter sp. ZC-3
TGTGTGTGAGCGCTAAACTTTGGGCCGTTTCGGCCATGCAGGTGGGCCAAGTTGGCAGCTCATTCCAGGCCAGTTGGGCGCTAAGCGCTAGCACCTCGGCAGCCGCTCGGAAATACCCGCTTGCGATCCCCATCAGCAACAAGTGCGGACGGTTCCCGCCGGGTGTTTCGAGCGGCACCCGGCGCCCCTGAGCGGCCCTGCATCCCGCGCAGCTAGCCGCATCCCTGAGGCTCTCGTGCCGGATGGCCCCCACCCGGCCAGAGCCCGAGTCGCCGCCGTCCTGGCTGGAGTGCGCAATGATGCCAGAGGCCGATTGCGGTGGCCCGTGTCCATCGTCGGCGGTGGTGTCAATGATGAGAGCGGACACTTGGTACGCGGCCAAGACCGCGGGCGGCCAACATGGTGGAGCACTGCTGGCCAGCCATGGGATTCAACTGTGGCCGCGACCTCCCGGATGTGTAACATGCCATGTCAGAAAGTGATTGTGGATGAAATTAGATGCAAATCATACAGCCGCCATTGATCGGCCCAACGACTCGCGGGAGGCCGGCATGCGAGGGCGGCGTTGGGTAAAGCGACGATTTTGGACGGGTTCCATCGAGACTGCCGAGATGGCCTGGAACCGTGCCGAAATGGCCTGCTTCTTAGCGCCGAAATGGCCTATTTCTAATCGACGAAACACA
>NZ_JAOYTG010000062.1:0-626 GCF_025847175.2 Paeniglutamicibacter sp. ZC-3
GCGGAACGCACGTCCAGCACCACGACGTCGGTGCCGGTATCGATCCAGTCCTTGAGCTCTTCGGGGCTGGTGGCCTGGGGGATGGTGTTCATGGGGGTGTGGGCCTTTCTGCCGGGCATGGCGCCCGGCCGGTCCCACATCCGGAAAGGGGGATGCGGGACCGGGAATACGTAGAATTTATTGTTGAGGGATGGGCAGTGGAGAACCTAGGCGTTCTGCATTTGCTTCCAGTCGGCCCATCCGGCGTAGCTGCCCTCGAGTTCAACGACGTCGAACCCGGCCCGGCGCAGGGCGGAGGCGGCCACGGAGTTGCGCACCCCGGACTGGCAGAAGCTCACGATCACGCCGTCGGACGGAAGCTTGTCGGTGTTCCAGAGCACCCGTCCGGCGTTGAGCTGTTCGGAGCCGGGCACGTGTCCGGCAGTGTGCTCGGTCTTGTTGCGCACATCCAAGACCATGGCCGCATCGAACCCTGCCAGGTCGGCCGGGGAGATCGTGCGGGGCACGTAGACCGGCAGGCCGTCCAGGGAAGTGATGTATCCGGCGACGCGGTCGATGCCCACGCGGATGAGGTGGTCCCACATCTCGGTGGCCGTTTCGCTGTTGGGAGCCAAGAGCACCAGCGG
>NZ_JAOYTG010000063.1:0-559 GCF_025847175.2 Paeniglutamicibacter sp. ZC-3
CCGACGGGGCCCCGGTGAAGAGGGTGTATCCGGCAACGGCGCGGGAATAGTCATCCAACACGACCGTGAGCCACGGCCGCACCGCGGTCCCTTTCCTGCCCAGGACCATGATGTCCAGCAGTGTATGGTCGGCCTGCCACTGCTCGTTGGGGCGGGCAGTGGCGCGGCGGAACACCAACTCGAAGCGATCCCGGTACGCGGCATCCCCTTCTTGCGCAAGCGTGCGAAGTCCCGGGTCGATGGCACCGATGATCGCACGAACACTGGAGTAACTCGGCGGACTGAGTCCGCGGTCGGCCGCGATGTCGCCCACGCGGCGGTGGATGAAGGCGGCGGTGGGTTCGGGGCGCTGAAGGGCCAGTGCTTCGATGGCCTCGATGAGTTCGGCCCGGATCCGCCGGTGACCGTGATCGGTACGGCGGGTACGCTGCAAACCCCTGGATGTTGGGTCGGCGCGATACTTCGCGGACCAGCGCGCCAGTGTCCGCAGCGGCACCCCCGACTCGGCGGCGATGCGAGTCCAAGGGGCGCCGCCATCATGTTGGCCCAGCAAGGCGAG
>NZ_JAOYTG010000064.1:0-559 GCF_025847175.2 Paeniglutamicibacter sp. ZC-3
CCGACGGGGCCCCGGTGAAGAGGGTGTATCCGGCAACGGCGCGGGAATAGTCATCCAACACGACCGTGAGCCACGGCCGCACCGCGGTCCCTTTCCTGCCCAGGACCATGATGTCCAGCGGTGTATGGTCGGCCTGCCACTGCTCGTTGGGGCGGGCAGTGGCGCGGCGGAACACCAACTCGAAGCGATCCCGGTACGCGGCATCCCCTTCTTGCGCAAGCGTGCGAAGTCCCGGGGCGATGGCACCGATGATCGCACGAACACTGGAGTAACTCGGCGGACTGAGTCCGCGGTCGGCCGCGATGTCGCCCACGCGGCGGTGGATGTAGGCGGCGGTGGGTTCGGGGCGCTGAAGGGCCAGTGCCTCGATGGCCTCGATGAGTTCGGCCCGGATCCGCCGGCGCCCGTGATCGGTACGGCGGGTACGCTGCAAACCCCTAGATGTTGGGTCGGCGCGATACTTCGCGGACCAGCGCGCCAGTGTCCGCAGCGGCACCCCCGACTCGGCGGCGATGCGAGTCCAAGGGGCGCCGCCATCATGTTGGCCCAGCAAGGCGAG
>NZ_JAOYTG010000065.1:0-546 GCF_025847175.2 Paeniglutamicibacter sp. ZC-3
CGCATTGGATGCCGCGGTCCCGCAGGTATTTGCGGATGGCTTTGGAGGAGTAGGCCTTGTCGGCCATCGCCCGGTCGGGCCGGGTCCTGGCCGCTCCGGACCCGGCCTTCTCCACCTTCAGCGCTTCCAGGAGGTTCTGGAACATGGGCGAATCCCTGCCCTGCCCGGGGCCGTGTATGAGCACCAGGGGCCGGCGGTTGCCGTCGACCAGGGCGTGGATCTCGGTGGTCAGCCCGCCGCGGGACTTGCCAATCGTGTGGTCAGGGGGCTCTTCGAGGAGATTCTTGTAATTCGACAGGTCCCCCTGTGTGGCGCGGGAGGTTGGTGTCGTGCCGGTGGGCACGGTTGACCGTGGAATCCACCGATACCTCCCAGTTGATCAGCCCTTCGGCCTCGGCGCGAGTCAGCAGGGCGCCCAGGACGGAGTCCCAGGTGCCGTCACCGGCGTAGCGGCGGTGGCGCTTCCACACGGTCTTCCACGGCCCAAAGTGCTCGGGCAGGTCACGCCACGGGATGCCTGCCCGGTAGCGGTAGATGATGCCCTCG